>JAIRNM010000396.1 GCA_031258055.1 Bifidobacteriaceae bacterium | reverse complement strand
CGGTCACGGCGCATCTGGACACGGTCATCGCCGAACGAGACGAGGGCTGGGACGCGCCGGTCGGAGAGATGGGCGAACTGCTTTCCGGTGGTGAGCGGCAGCGTTTAGCTCTGGCACGTACGCTGCTGCGCGACCCGGCTGTCTTGGTCTTGGATGAAGCAACTTCGCAGTTGGACGCCCCAACGGAGGACCGGGTGCTAAACGACATCGAACGCGACCGGCGGGGAAAGACGGTCATAGTGATCGCGCACCGGCTGAACACCGTCAAGAATGCCGACTGGATCTATGTGATGGACGCCGGCCGGGTGGTTGAGCGCGGAACTTATGCGGAATTGGTGGAGGCCGCGGGTCCGTTCGCTGAGTTGTTGGCGAGGCAGGACCAATAGCGCCGCCAAGCCTGGCAACATTGGTGAAGCCATGAGCCAATCTGATCACTCCACCGCCGTTTCGCCGGCCACTCGTCCGGCCCCTCGCGCCATGGCGCCCACGGTGGCGGGTTGGCTGGTCGGTGTCCAAGGCGCGCTGCTGTCTTGGATCGTGGTGGTCACACCGGTGGTGGCGGCTTTCACCGCGACCGCCGCGCGGCCATTTAACGCTGGCGTTTCTTGGGCCGATGCCGCCCGCTTCGGCTCCGACTTGTGGGTCCTGGGGCATTTCGGCTGGACCGCCATCGGGGCGGACGCGGCTCGCGCCGTTGTCACCGTCAGCCCGCTTGGCCTGCCGCTGGTTTCAGCTCTGGCTTGCGCCGCGCTCACCCGCGTGACGGCAGCGCGGGGCTGGCCGCTGATTGGCGGCGGTGTGCTCGGTTTCTTGATGGTTGGCGCCGTGATTGGCTATGTATTCGCCCGCGACGCGCGGCCATCGGCTTGGCTGGCTTTGTTGGGGGGCGCTGGCGCCGCCGCCGCCGGCCTAATCTGGGGCAGTCGGCCAACACTGAAACGTTTGCTGGGCCGACCCTATCAGCCGCTGGTTGAACACCTGCCGCCGGAGTTGAGGCTGGCGCCGAAGGCCGCCATGATTGCCCTCGGCTTAGTCTTAGCCGGCGCGTCTGGGCTGGTCATCGCCTTGATCGCGGGTGGTTGGCGGCGTTTCGGGGAGCTCTTCGGGTCACTCCAGGCGGGCGTTGTGGGCGGGATTGCTCTCGGCTTGTTATGCCTGATGCTGGTGCCGAATCTGGTCGCCTGGATGGTGGCGTATTCGGCTGGCCCCGGTTTTTCAGTTGGAGCGGGCACTGAGTTCTCGCCCTTCGAAACTGCTGGCGGGGTGGAACCGGCGCTGCCCCTGTTGGGCCTGCTGCCCACTACCGCCCCGCCCGGATTCGCCCTGGCGGTGGTTTTGATCCCGGTCTTAGCGGGGCTGGCGGCGGGCTGGTGGTTCCAGCGTCAATGGTTCGCGCCCTGGTGGCGCTACTTGATCGGAGCGGCGGTCTTGGCGCTGGTGGCGGCGGCAGGGCTGGCCGCTTTGGTGGCTTTGGCCGGAGGCTCATTGGGCCCTGGCCGTCTGCGGGAAGTCGGTGCGCCGTTTTGGCCGTTGGCCGGCTGGCTTTGGCTTGAACTGGGGATCGGTGCCAGCATAGGAGCTTGCGCTTTGTCCATTGTTGGACACGAAGAAACCTGGCGTAAATCGAAGCGAACGAAAGGCGAGTGATGGCGGGAACTGGGACGACGGCATCGGGCACCGGCCTGGATAGCGGTCCGGGCAGCGGTCCCGGTGGCGCAGCGGTTGGCCAGGCGGACCGAGCGAAACGGAACCAATCATGATCCTGCCGGGCGCGGAAACGGCTGTGATGCTGGTCAACCTGGGCACGCCTGACACGCCAACGCCCCGTGACGTGCGCCGTTACCTGCGCGAATTCCTCACCGACAAACGGGTCGTCAGTATGCATTCGGCGGTTTGGCGTGCCGTCTTGGAGGGCTTCGTGCTGCCATTCCGGGCGCGGCGGTCGGCGGAGAAGTATCGCTCAATCTGGTTGGAGGAAGGTTCGCCCCTCGCTGTCTACACCGAAGCCCAAGCCAAAGGCGTGGCAGCCCGTCTGGCCGAACGTTTGGACAGCCCGGTGCGGGTCGAATCGGCCATGCGTTACGGCAGCCCGGCGGTGCGGGAAACCCTCGATTCGCTTAGGCATGCCGGCATTGACCGCGTGCTGGTGGTGCCGCTCTACCCGCAGTATTCGGTGCCGACCGTTGCTTCGGTTATCGATGAAGTCGCGCGCCACGCCCTGCGGGCGGTTCACCAACTCGAGTATTCGTTGGTTCACTCCTACCAGACTCTGCCCGGTTACATTGAGGCCTTGGCGCTGCGGGCCCAGGAGGCTTGGGCGCTTCACGGGCGCCCGGATTTCGCCGCCGGCGACAAAATGCTGTTGTCTTTCCACGGCATTCCAGTGTCCTTGGACAAGGCGGGCGACCCGTACCGGAGCCAGTGCGAGGAGACGGCGGCGGCGCTGCGTACCCGGCTCGGTTTGACTGAAGATGACTGTCAGATCACCTTCCAATCGAAATTCGGGCCCATGCCCTGGCTTGCTCCCGCCACTATTGACACTGTGGCCAGCCTTGGCTCGCGGGGTGTGCGCCGAATCGATGTGGCCTGTCCGGGCTTCGCCGCTGACTGCCTGGAAACCCTCGAGGAAATCGATCTGCTGAACAAAGGCACCTACTTAGCCGCCCAGCCCGAGGGCTTGTTCGTCCGCCATCAGTGCCTCAACGACCATCCCGTCTGGCTGGACGCCCTAACCGACCTAGTCCAATCCCGCCTCTAACCCCCACGCCGCCCATCGAGCTTCGGTATGAGATCGACGTGTCCGGCTCCACCAGCCACCGCAGCGACGCCACCAGGCCAGGGTCCGTCCCTCTCAACTTGGCAGGCGACGGACCCGTTACGATTGGCAACATGGAACAGGCAACGCGGCGTGGGCCAGCCGGGGCAGAGGCCCGCGGACGAATTCTGATCGTTGAAGATGAGGTTGAATTGGCCAGTGTTGTCGCTCGGCATCTTGAGGGTGAGGGCTACCAAGTCGCTGTGGCGGGTTCAATCGCTGAAGCGCGGGCTATCCTCCGCACCCATTCGCAGAACCTTGTGATCCTGGATGTGCTTTTGCCTGATGGTTCGGGTTTCAACTTGGCGCCCGAAATCAGGAGCATGACGTCTGCTCCTATCATCTTCGCGACCGCTCTTGGGGAGGACGCTTCGGTGGTCCGGGGTCTCGAAGTCGGCGGCGATGATTACATCACCAAGCCGTTCAATCTTGGA
>JAIRNM010000346.1 GCA_031258055.1 Bifidobacteriaceae bacterium | reverse complement strand
GGCGCCAGCCCGCCGTCGCGTATTGTGGCGGCGACCATTCGGCCGGTTCTAGGCCCAGTTCGGTGGCCCACTTTAGGGCCGTGTTGGGGTCGCGTAAGAAGGGCCTGCCCAACATGACGGCATCGACCGTGCCATCTTCAACCAGGGCGGCGGCCCGCGCCGACGTGTCGACGATGCCGACCGTGTTCACCGGCAAGTGGGTTTCAGCCCGGATGGCGGCGGCGAAGGGCGCCTGATAAGCGGGGGCGACGGGCACCGTGGCGTCGGCGATCAAACCGCCCGTCGACACATCGATGTGGTCAAGCCCGGCCGCCTTGGCTAAGCGGGCGAACTGGACGGACTGTTCCAAGTCCCAGCCGCCTGGTACCCAGTCAGTAGCGGAGACGCGGATAAGCAGAGCGCGGTCCGGGCCGATCGCCGCCCGCACTGCCGCAATAGCCGCGAGCGGGAAACGGCAGCGGTTCTCGAACGAACCGCCGTACTCATCCAAGCGCTGGTTGGATAACGGTGAAAGGAATTGGTGCATCAGATAACCATGGGCTCCGTGCAGCTCAATGAAATCGAAACCGGCCTTGGCCGCCCGCTCGGCCCCAGCGGCGAACGCCACCACCAAGTCTTCAATTTGGGCGGTGGTCAACTCCAAGGGCACTGGCAAGTCGCCGAAAGCGAGTGGCGAGGGCCCGTAAGTCTGATAACCGCCATCCGCGGGGTCAACATAGGTCGAGCCTTCCCACATTGGGGAGGTTGAGCCCTTCCGCCCGGAATGGCCAATCTGGATGCCTGCCAGCACACCTTGGCCGTGGATGAAATCAACTAGGCCAGCCAGCCCTTCGACTTGCGAATCGTCCCATAATCCCAGGTCCCAAGGGGTGATCCGGCCCTCAGGCGCCACTGCCGTGGCCTCAAAGACAATCAGTCCTGGTCGGCCTTGGGCGAGCGCCCCGTAATGCGCCACATGCCAGGGACTGACTCGGCCATCGCGTCCGGCGGATGAATACTGACACATCGGCGATACCCACAAGCGGTTGCGGGCGTCCAGCCGTCCAACTTGAATCGGTGTAAAGAGCTTTGCCACAACCAACCAGCATAGGCTTGGCCCATGACTACCGCACGTCAACACCGGCTGCGCGCCGAAGTGCTGATCGTGTTGGGCCTATCGCTTGGACAGTCCGCCGTCTACGCGATCTTGAACCTGATTGACCGGTTGACTGAGGCGGTGCCGCTGGCTGAGCAAGCCGCCAATATGAACACCTCCGATTCGCCCAAGCCTTGGCTGGACTTGGCCTACCAGCTAGCCTCCATAGCATTCGCCCTGGTGCCGGTAGCCCTGGCCATCTACTTGTTGGCCGATGCCGTCTCCCCCGGCCCCGCCCCTAGCCCGGCGCCAGCCCGCTGGCTGGGCACCAAACGGATCGGCTTGACGCTGGGCCAGCCGGTGCGGGACTTAGTTTGGGGGGCGGCGCTGGCCGGCGGCATCGGACTACCTGGAATTGGCCTTTACCTCCTTGGGCGCCAACTCGGACTGACCGTCCACATCTCTACCCAATCGCTCGGCGGCCACTGGTGGGTGATTCCCGTGCTGGTGTTGGCAGCCCTGAAGAACGGACTGGTGGAAGAGGTGATCGTCGTGGGCTACTTAGCTGACCGGCTGACCGAGTTGGGTTGGCGCCCAAGCACTTGGATCGCCGCTTCAGCGCTGTTGCGCGGAACCTACCATCTCTACCAAGGGTTCGGGCCGTTCGCTGGCAATGTGGTCATGGGAGTGGTCTTCGCGTACTGGTATCACCGCTCGGGCCGGGTCATGCCCTTAGTAATAGCCCACACGCTAATTGATGTCGTGGCGTTCATTGGTCCCAGTCTGCTACCGGTCGGCTGGCTTAGCTGAAGGCAACCGCGAAAGGCGGCACCGTCCCGGCAAGGAGCCACGCTTGGCCATCGCCTTCGGAGTGAACCGGGGCCCGCGGGCCGGTTTTGGCCCGCTGTCGAGGACATATCAGGCCCGGCAAAGTGTGATTAGTGGGGACGTGACGTAGGCTGGGCGGCGTGGCTGTGCTAGGCAGGGGCAAAGAGGCCGACCCTAGTGCCCGGCAGGTATTCAAAGGGGTCGAGGTAGTCGACGCCCCCTTCGGGCGCATCCACCAACCGCGTGACTTGGTGGGCATGGTTTTCGCGTTCCTCGGCCTGGCCGCCATGCTTACCCTCTCCATCTACGCTCAGGGCACCGCCGCTGGAATGACCGAGGACATCCGCACCTTGGCCCATCCCGTCATCGCTATCCTCCAGGCCTTCGTCAACGTGTTGATGAACCTGGCTACTCTGCTGCTCCCGGCCGCCGTCGTAATCGCTTCCCTTTTCCGCCGCCAGCTACTGCTAGCGGTTCAGGGCGTAGTCGCCGGCATAGCGGCCTTGCTGCTGGCCTACCTGGTGTCCTGGGCGATTGGAGCAATCGGCTACGAGCCGCTGATCCAGGGCATGTCGGTGCCGTTGGGCAACCGCTCAATCGTGGCCATAGCCCCGCTCGCATCGCTGATGGCAGGCGTCTTGACAGCGATGGGACCGCGCTCGCGCCGACCCTTGATGGCGGCTTCCTGGAACGTCCTGTGGGTGGCTCTGACCGCCTCGGTGCTGACCGGTGGGGCCAGTTTGCCGACTGCCTTCGTGACAGTGTTGATCGGGCGCCTGGCCGGTCTCGCCATCCGGTTCGCCATCGGTGTCACCACCGACCGCGCCACCGGATCAGCCTTGGTGGCGGGGATTCGCGGGGCTGGACTGGACCCGGTGCGGATCGTCCGGGTGCGCGACATCTCCGACCCGGAAAGCCCGACCGAACGTCTTGACGTCCACTCCATCCGCGACGGCTCCTACCGGCCACCTAACGCCGCCATGGGCGATGCCGCCGTAACCAGTGCCGCCGCAGGAGGCCTGGCCGCGGCGGCGCCGGACAGCCAGACGGACGCTCTCCCGACGGCATCGGCGCCTCTCGATGACTCTGGCTCTGCCGCGGAAGCGGCCGTGTCTGACTCGACCTCACGGGCGTTGGAACGCCAAGGCGGCAATCGGGTGTACGCGGTCTATGAGGCGGACGGACGCCGTTACGACGCGATCGTCCTGGACGGCGACCGTCAGGTCTTGGGCTTCCTGCAAGCGACCTGGCGAGCGTTGCGCCTGCGCGGGATGGACCGGCGCTCGGTCCGCTCGCTCCGCCAAGCGGCTGAACGGGCGGCCCTGTTGGCCTACGCCGCTACCGCCGCTGGGGTCCGGACGCCCAAGCCGATCGGCGTGGGCCAGGCGGCCGATTCAATGATGCTGCTGCAAAGCCATCCCACCGGCTTGCGGGCCATCAACGACATGCGGGCAAGCGAGATTTGCGACGCCGCCTTGGTCGACGTCTGGCGCCAGCTTCAACGCGCCCACCAGGCCGGGTTGGCGCACCGCAACATAACCGACCAGTCGGTGCTGTTCGGGGCGGATAGGGACGAGACACAACCGGTTTGGCTGATCGGCTGGGAGGACGGGGACATCGCCTCATCTGAACTTGCCCGGTCGCTCGACCTGGCTCAGATGATCGCTGTTCTGGCTTTGAAAGTGGGGCCGGAGCGGGCCGTCGCGGCGGCATCGGCAGTGCTCCCGGCCTCGACTTTGACGGCCCTGTCGGGACTGTTGCAACCGGTAGTGTTCCCCCCTTCGACCCGCGAGGCGGCCCGGTCGCACCGGTCCGTTATAGACGCGACGCGACAAGAATTGACTGATCTGGTGCCAGCCGAAAGCCCGGCGCCGCCCTTCCAGCTTGTTCGGTTCGGCTGGCGAACCGTTTTGATCGCTGCGATGACGTTGGTGGCGATCTGGGCCATTGTCACCAAGTTCAACTTCAACCAAATGGTTGACGCGGTCAGCCACGCCAATCCCTGGTGGATGGCGCTGTCGTTCGGGCTGTCGCTGCTGACCTACGTGGGTGCGGCCATGACGCTAGTCGGCTTCTTGCCTGCCCGTTTGCCGATGCGGGTAGCGATCCTCTCGCAGGTGGCCGGTTCTTTCGCGGCCATCACTATGCCGGGCGGCGTGGCGCCGGTGGCGATTAGCCTGCGGATGCTGAACCGCCAACGTATCCGCACTTCGCTGGCTGCAACGACGGTGGCGCTGAGTCAGGTGGCGCTAGCTGTCACCACCGTGGCCCTATTGGTGATAGCCGCCCTCGCAACTGGTGAAACCGGCGTTCTGACCGATCTGCCAGTCGCTGGGATAGCGGTGGTGGCGGGAATTGTGGTCGCTCTTGGCTCACTGCTCCTTATCCCGCGCCTGCGTAGTTGGCTCTGGGGAAAGATCGGCCCGACTCTGGCTGGCGTCTGGCCACGCCTGGTCTGGGTGATGGGGCGCCCCAAACGGATGGCGTTCGCCATGGTCGGCACGGTTATCCAGTTCGGCGGCTATGTGGCGGCCTTTTATGCCGCCCTGGTTTCCTTCGGCCTGACCGATCTGCCTTTGGCGGCGGTCGCGCTGGTCTTCTTGATTGGAAACACCGCCGGTTCGGCGGCCCCGACCCCAGGCGGGCTGGGCGGTGTTGAAATCGCTCTGACGGCTGGTTTACGGACGATTGGCGTAGCCACCGCCACTGCCGCCTCGGCGGCAGTGTTATTCCGCGCCATCACCTATTGGGCGCGGGTGCCGCTCGGTTGGCTGGCATTCCGTCATCTCCAAAAACGAGGCGAACTGTAACTGTCGCCTCATGTTGGGGTAGGTCTTGTCAAGTCGCATGGGAAACCAGGGGGCTGATGTGTCCGCCTACCAGGCCTGACGCACCGACACGGCGGCGGCCCGGTCGTCGATGTTGATCGCCGGGGACCGCCAGACGGTGCGGGAACTGAACCAGAGGGCAAGACATGAGCGGATCACCGCTGAGCCAGTGGACCCGACCGGGGAAGTCACGTTGAACGACAGGTCACGCTGCTCCAAAAGCGATGTGGTGATAACCCGCCTCAACCACCGCCGCCTGGTGGCGGGCCGGTCCGTGTGGGTCCCCCGCGGCGACCGATGGATGGTGGTCAAGATCCACGGCGGCGGCGCTGTGACCGTCCGCCGCGCAGGCACAATAGGGGCGCCACGGTCACCCTGCCCGCCACCTATGTCACCGAAGCGCTCGACCTGGGCTAGCCCAGGTTTCGTAAACGCACCTGCGTCATACAAGACGGAGTGCTGGGCAAAGTCCTCTCCCCTCGTCACTGCCTCAAGGTCAGGCTTGATCCCGCGTCGCGCTGGTCTCCTCTCAGAATCAGGGGGGGGAAGTCCGCAGGTATGGCTCGCGGACAGCCTGGCCGCCGTTTCAGTCCAGGCTCTCCCGATACGCCAATTGCTCCTCATCAACCAAGGCCAGCAGTCCGGTCAGGCGTACTTCTTGGCGCTGGCAAAGTAGACGGACGATATCACGTCATTCCAGAAGCTATCGAGCTGCTTGATCACGTAGCCCTTCGCTAGTTCCTTCTCATAGCCGCCCGCGTTCTTGTTGGTGTAGAAGTACAAAGTGTCGTAGTTGCCGTGGTTGTAGAGAGAGCTTGCCTTGTCAGTGAAGCCGTAACCATCGAAGTTATTGATGCAGTTCTGCCACTGGGCCATCCGCCCACCGAAGTCTCGGTCAACCCAGAGACACCCGGCACCCGAAGGGCACGACCCGATTGCGGCTTGGGCTTCTTGGGCAGGTTGGAGGCC
>JAIRNM010000167.1 GCA_031258055.1 Bifidobacteriaceae bacterium | reverse complement strand
GATCCCAGCAACCCCCTGAACAGTTACTCTGAAAGCGCCATATCTGAAATAGACCGGCCCGTGTCCAAATTGGACGTCTGACAATATGTAAGGTCCATCGGCATCGCCCAACCGACGGTCTAGTTCATAGAGCAAGTCAATGAACTCATCGTCGTCGGCTGGATAGATCGTGACGAACTTGCCAGACGATGATCGAGGCGCGTACTTGCGGTTCTGGTTGAACAGTGCGTCAAGCGACGGCAGATATTTGAAGGACACGCTGCGTGTGTGACATGCTCCTGCGGCGCAGGCGAGGATCGCCGCCGCGTTGTTGGGCGTCGCTGAGAGGCGAATCTTCCAGCCCTGCATCGGTAAGGTCCCTGGTGCTACTTGGTGTTGCCATCCGTCTTTGCTGACTGCTCTCCATCCTGGCGGCAGGGTCAAAGCAAAATCGGGATGGTCGGAGCCAGTGAGGTGGGTAGGCTTTTGGTAATAGAGTGAGCCTGGGAGGGCGTAGATTGATCGATCCATCGTGGTGCGGGTCCAATAGTTCAGGTCTGGCGCGACCGGTCAAGGCGTAGCCGCTGGGCCGTTGGTATGGGTGGACAAGACCGCAGGAGAGCAAACTCGCGGAGCGGCGCGTTCGGATAACCACCGGGATGGTGAGCGCTTATGTGGCAGCGCGGCGGGAGCCATTCCCTATTCGGATTCAGACCCCGGCATTTCTTGGGGAGATTCACATGGCGAGCGGCCCCAAGAGCAGATGCAGATTTGATGGGCCTGGCGGCCCAGGTTGGGCGTAGGCAGCGCTTGGGCTCTGTCCAGAGTGAACGGGCGGGCCTAGCCGTTGCACAGGGAACGGCAACCGTCGCGCAGTTTCGCCGCGCGAACCTTGGAAGCCGCCGCGAGCGGCGCACGCGGTCGAGATCGTCTGCACCGTCTTCAACACCAGATAGGGGGTTTGACATGCTGGTGACTCTAGGTAGTTCTGCCTGCGTCGGCGGACCGATTCCAGCTAGTCTCACATGGTGGGACGTGAAGAGGCTGCGTGCCTGCGATCCGAGGAATCCGGATGCCTACGTCAATCGCTGATGGCGATGGCACCACCGCCGATGTCGCAGTGCAGATCGGTGGCCACAACGACCGCAAGCGGCACCGGCTTCAACACATGCCGCGCCGTTCCCTCCGTCACCTCGGCGACCAGGCTGTTCGACCGCCCTGGCGCCCGGAGGGACCCAGCGGCGCGCCCTTGATTACCCTTTGGCGCCGACCGATTCGAGTCACTAGTCTTTTTCTAGTCTATTTTGGCCCGAGGCGGGTCGATCTGAGCCGAACCTTCAGGTAGTGTGGTGGCGTCTTAGCAACTGCGACGACACCAGAACAGGCCAGGTCAGCCGAGCAATCCCGAGACATGGCCACCTAAAGCGGGGCCAGGCGGGGGCTCGGAGACGGGTGCCCGCCGCAAAGAATAGGTCTCGGGTTCGATTCCCGAAGGCGGCTCCCCGAAATGGCTTTGACCAGCGTAAACGCTTTGGATACCAGGGGCGGAAACTCGTCAAAGAGTAGCTTGCCCCACGGAAACCCCACGGATTCAGTTAGCTGGCACTTTTCTCGGGCGAAGTGGAAGAATCCGCTGTCTTCGGTTTGGACAGCACCGAATGGGCCATAAAGAACCACACGAATAGTGCGATTAGGAAGCTCGACGTCCCGATGCCAAGGGCCCACGGTGCAAAATCAGTGAGCGCTAACTCGCCGGCATTTGGATCGCACAGCGACGGGGCCGTTTTCCTCGCCGCCCGACAAGCCTCGGAGAAACCCGCCGAAAACCGCATGCCTTCGATGGTCAATGCCACGCCAAACACACTGATCGTGAGAAGGAAAACGATGCCGCAGGGGTAGACCGCTCGCCCTGCACGCTTGGCGGCAGCCAATTGCTTCCGCTGTAGCCACACGCCGGCGAGCATGCCTGCCACGAGCGCAGTCGCAGAAACCCACCAAAGCATCCCGACGTTGGCCAAGGTGTCTAGCATCTGAGTCATGCGATCCAGACGGGCGATCTCCGCATCCACACCCCGAGGCTATCAGCCGCTCCATCTGGGGGTGTCCTCGGGGCGGGCGCCGCGTCGTAGACGGCCCCGACCTCGGCCATCCGCTTGCGGTGCCGCTTCTCTCCTTTGGACAGCCGGCCGGGGTCTTGTGGGACGAGGCGGCGGCGGCTTTGGCGGTCCCGGGCCGCAGCGCATCGGGCCGCATGACCACGCCCTTCGCGTCGGCCTGCATCACCAGCACGTCGCCCGGCGGGGCTTGGGCGCCGGAGCGGGCCTGGTAGAACGACCCGAAGTCCTCCGCGGCCAGGACCGCCAGCCGCTCGACCTGCCGTTTTGGGGCCTTGACGCCGCCCCCAGCCGACCCGCCACTCCCACCACCGCCAAAAACCACGCCCCCAAAAACGTCAAAACCCGCGACGCTGGACACCCCGGCCCGCGGGCGAGTGCGGGCCGCCATGCGCCCCCGCCCGGCCCGCACGCCCGCCGCCCGCGCGCTCGCAAGCAACCAGGTCACAGGTTTCTCCACCCGCCGCAAGCTCACTTCAAGAAAGCCGTACCCGATTCATTTGAGGCCGACACCTTGGAGCGCTGGCCACCAGCACCTCGCAGTTTGGTTTGGTGGAAGGCAGCACTTCAGGAGCCCGGACCGCGCGTTCTTCCGTCTGGTTCGGGATGGATACCCGGCCCTTAACGTGATGATGACCGGCGGAAGCCCAGACTGCGGGAACCAAGGCTGGAGACCTCGGACAGGCGCTTTGAGAGAAGCTGGGGTCGCCCGATTCCGTGGACGCGGCCAGGGGGCATTGCCTGTGGGCGCACGACCGGCGAACACTTCTAGCATGTAACTGCTTATCTTGCTATCCTCTTGGCATGGCCGTTCTGAACATCACGCCAGCTTCGTCTGAGGATTGGGTTGGCGCCATCCGGAGCCGGCTGGCGCAGGGCGATCACGCGCGGGTGGTGTTTGAGCGTCCGTCCATGACGCCGGCGCAGATGGCTGAGAGCATGGGCGTGTCGAGGGCGACTATTGAGCGCCGGATCCTGAACGGCGAGATCTCATCCGAGCGCAGAGGCAACCGCCACAGGATCCCCCTGGGCGAGGTCGAGCGGTTCAGGCACGCTTATGTGCGCGAGATGGCGCGGGACCTTGCCGTTGACTTCTGAGTTCCGGGCGTTTGTCGACGCCGACGTGTTGGCCTCGCCGGTGTCGCGGACCGTGCTGTATCTGATGCGGCCACTGTCCAGTTTCGAGTTGGTTTACAGTCGGCACGTTGAGGCTGAAGCGTTGCGGCATCAAAAGCCCGGCCACATCCCGGTTGACACACTGCGCGGGCGTTTCGACTGGCCCCTGGTCGAAGACCCCGGCAACCCAGCGGCCATGGATGACACCGACCCGAAGGATAGGCCGGTGCTCGCGGCGGCGGTCGCCGCCGGTGCCGGATTCGTTATAACCAGGAACGTGCGCGACTTCGGACCTGGAGACTTGGCCCGGCACGGCGTCAGCGCCGTGCATCCTGGGGTGTTCTTGGCCCACCATTCGACCGCCGAGTCTTACCGCGAAGTGCTCGAGTCGATCGGGGAGCACCGCGCCCGCGAACCGCGCAGCGCCCCGGCGATACACGCCACCGAGATCGCGCTTCACCTGCCCGCGCTCTTTGACGCCTACAGGAACCTGTTCGGCCTGGTCCGGCCCGGTCACCCCCACCAGCCGCCAGCGATTCCCTTCCGCGGACCCCGCTGCGTCAAGTGCGCGCGAATCACCCATCCCGAGCCCACCGGACTGTGCTGCCGCTGCTCCACACTGTGAGGCCAAGATGTGTTGTGTCCAGTAAGAACACGGGGCGACCACCCCAGCGGCAGCCGGGGGGCTGGTCGGGCAGCTCATAGTGACCGCTCACCCCATGAAAACCCCACGGATTGAACGCGAACCAGTGAACCGATGGCAACCAGCGAAAGTCACGACACGGCATCGGGCCTGGTCAACGGCAGTTTACGGAAGCTAACGCGATCCCACGCTAACCGTTGGAAGCCAACCAACCGCAAAGAATAGGTCTCGGGTTCGATTCCGATAGGTGGCTCAAATGCGCAGATCACAGGCTTGTGGTCGCCGGTGTTCCGAACGCTCATGGGTTCGGACTCATCACTTACTCATCGCTTTCACTTCGTGGTGCGCCTGAACTTTGGTAGGGCGAGCACTCTCGCAGAGTTGCCTGGGGTTTGCGTTTCACGGGTCGGCGCATGTGAGTCACCTTGGACTCTCGCACTCGAAGCGACGAGAGGCCTTGAGCGACAGGCGCTGCTGCCGAAGGATCGTCGGGCATTCTCCTGCTCCGGCACTCCCGGCAGACACTAGTTAACTGGCGTACTCAATGATCTGAGAGGCGAGTTCGCCCTCGTAAACGCCAAGGCGGCCCTCAGGCCAGACGCCAACCGAAAAGTACCTTGTCCAGAGCGCCCAGATCGTCTTCCATTCTTGGCCGTCAAGGTCCGCGTCCGCGACCGGGAGCCCAAGCTCCTTGGCCGCATCAGGTCCCTCCTTGGCCGCATCAGGTCCGAGCGTTGCTCCGTGATACGTCGCCTTCTTGATGAGAGGCTTCCTGATCGCGCTCGCAAGCTCCTTGTTCTCTTCGGGCGTGCGCGACCGACAGCAGGCGAGCGCGTCGTTCACCAGATCATAGGTCCGGTCCATCGCCGACTTGGCCTGTTCACCCATCACAATCGTCAAATCAGCAAGAAGGCCGACATAGATGGGGAAAGTTTCGGAGGCCTTTTGCACTCGCTTCTCAGCGCTCCGCACGGCCGCTAGGATCGCGCGGGCACCCACGAGTCGCCCTTTGACCTGGAACTGTGGATCCCGCTGTTACTATCCAGCGAATGCCTCCAGGATGGCCGTGTTGTCTGGCCCCGCATCGGACTTCTCAATGTAGTGGCGCTTCGTCACTGCGTCCGAAGAATGGGTGAGTTGGGCGGCTGCGTCTTTGCTGTTGGCGGCGCGGTCTATGGCGGTGCCCACGGTCTTGCGGAAGGTCTTGGGGGTCACCGACTTCCATTCGGGGTGCCGGTCGCGGTACATGCGTCACTGGTGCTCTACGGTGTCCACCTCCGGCAGGCCGCCGCGCGCGGTTTTCTTGTCGCCCCGCAGTTGCGCCCGCAAGGCCCGGACCTCGTCGACCGCCAACACGCACCTCCGGAGCCTCGGCCGCGATCTTCGAGACTTCGCGGAGGGGATCTGCAAGTGGATGTGCCGGTGCGGGTCGTCGGCGCGGGAGTGGTCGGCCCCGACGTAACGCCGCGCGGCCGCGCCCAAGCCCCGGACCAAAACCACCCCGCCTTTCACGCTGACCTGCCTGGTGAGTTGATTGACCAGGCAGGTGCGCACCATCTACCCCCGGTAGCATCCGGTGCATAACGCATAACTCTTTTCGATGACAGATCCAGAGGGACAGTGGCAGTGGCGGTCCGATCCGGGAGTGCGAGGCTGATGCGGCAAGCGAGGCAGGCGCGGCCGGCTAACGAGCCGCCGATGCGGGCGCTGGTCGAGGCCATCCGGGAAACATGGGCGGGACTCGACGCCGAGAGCGTCACTGCCCTGCGCGTTCGTCTGCGAGTGGTGGCGGCGGCGAGTGGACTGAGCGGAGCGATCGAGCGCAATAGCGAGGCGACCATCACAGCGCTGATCGGCGCCTCTGTTCTCCTGCTCCGCGATCAGGTCACCCGCTGCGGGCTGGGCGCGGCTGCAGCTTGACCGATGACGCTAACTCGACCGATGACCTTCCGATCTGGATGCGCCGGACAGTCACTCAACTCACGCTCCTAAGTGTTCTTCCGCACTCGGGGTGCTTCAAGCCGGGCGGAGCGGTCGGCCGCGGTCGCTTCGGGTTCGGGCCTGGGCCGCCTAAGACGCAGGGCCAGTACGCTCGGCACCCACGGCTCCGGGCGGGGGATGCCGAGCCGCTCGTAGATGTCGTCCCAGTCGTCCGCAGCAGAGCTTGGGGCGCCCGCCCGCCAGGCCCCGGCCCGCCGCGCCGACCCCAGCCCGGCAGTCTGCACAGGCGTGCGCCGAGGCAGCGGAGCGCGCTCGGCTCCCAGTGAGAACTCTCGCGTCCGGGCGCGGGCGTCAGCCTCGGCCTCGATCCGCGCGCGCTCGGCCGCGGACAGCGCAGGTTCGCCGACCGGTTCCCGGCCGCTCTGCTTCCACGCCGGGCCGTCGGACCCGGCCAGGTCGGACAACTTGGCCAGATTGTCCAAGTCGGCCGACTCGTCCAAGCTGGTCGCGTCGCCCGCTTCTGTCGCCTCGGCTCCGTGGGGGGCCCCGGCGGCTGCAGCCATGTTCTCCGGCCCGGCTACTGGGTCCGAACCGCTCCGGTCGGCATCGGGCGAGGCGGTCGAAGACCCAAGCGCGACCAGTCCCGCCGAGTCGAAGGCCAACGGCTCCCTTAGGTCCGTCAACCCCGTCGGGCCAGCTAGTGCCTGGCTCGCCAAGCGGTCTGACAGGCGCCGCTCCACCTCGGCCATCACGGCGAGTGCCGGTTCGGCGGCCACTTCGGGCGAGGCTGGGTCAGCAGGGGCGGCATCGGACAAGTCCGCTTCCGGCTCCGAGACGGGGCTGACTTCTCCGACCAAGGCGGAAGCGAGCGCTGCCAGGCGAGCCTCTCGTTCGGCCAGGCGTTGGCGCCGCCGCCGCTCCAACCGGGCTTCGCGGCGGGCCTCACGCTTGTCGTGCGCAAGTGCCTCGAAGCGGTACAGCACCGGCACCACCACCAAGGTCAGTGCGGTGGACGTGGCCAGCCCCCCGATCACCACCAGAGCCAGCGGCCGTGAGATGAACGACCCGCCCCCGCCGGTCCAGCCCACCGCCATCGGGATCAGCGCGAAGACAGTGGCGGCCGCGGTCATCAAAATGGGTCGCAGCCGTTTCCGCGCTCCTTCCTCGATCGCCTGGTCCAAGGGCAGGTTGGCGCGGCGGTACTGGTTGGTCAAGTCGATCAGCACGATGGCGTTCGCGACTACAATCCCGACCAGCAGCAGCAGCCCGATGAATGCTGGCACCCCCATCGGGGTATCTGTCGCCACCAGGGTCACCAGGGCGCCGGTGGCGGCGAACGGGATGGCGATGAGTAAGATGAACGGCTGCAGCATGGAGCCGAAAGTGGCCACCATCAGGATGAACACGATCAGGATGGCGATGGCGAGCGCCGCCGCTAGGTCCGCGAACGCCTGGTCCATCTCCGCCGCTACGCCGGCCACCTCCACGGTCGCGCCGACCGGCAACTCCAAGTCTTCGATGGCGCCGGTCAGTCCGCCGGTCAACAGCCCCAAGTCGTCGCTGGCTGGGGTCACCGATATGGTGGCCGAGCGCTCCCCGTCCATCCGGCTGAGCGAGACGGGCCGGTCGGTCACCGCGATGTCCGCGAGTTCGTCGAGTCTGATGTCTCCGGCGGGGGTGGTCAGCACCGGCAGCGCCTTCAGATCGTCCACGTTGTCCGCTCCGTCGCCGAGCGAAACAACCACTGGGACCTCGCCCTGGTCCGCTGTCTCCAGCGAGCCGATCTGGGTTGTGGTCGTCAGGCCCCTAAGAAGCGCCGCCACCGCGGTGACGGTCAGGCCGTGGTCGGCTACCTTGTCCGGGTCGACTGTGACCTGCACGCGCGGCTGGTCGTCGGCCAGGTTGTTGACCACGTCAATGGCGCCGGGCGTGTCCCGTGCGGCCTTCTCCACCATCGCAGCCGCATCGACCAGAGTCGAGCTGTCGGTGGCCCGCACAATCAAGTCGACCGATGTCGAGACCAGCATGGAGGATTCGCTCGAGCTGACGGAAGTTTGGCCGACAAGCGCCTCCTGCGAATCGACGACGGCATCGCGGACGGCGCGCACAACGGACGCCGTGTCGGCATCGTCCTCCAAAGAAACGTAATAGAGCGCCAACGGCTCGGCGGAGAAGCTCATCATTGTGACGCCGCCAGCGCCAAACCGGGCCAGAACCGATTCAACGCCGTCCACCTCGGCGATCGCCTCCTCGGTGGCCTGGACCTGGAGGTCCTGGGCGCCAAGGGAAACCCCGGCGCGGAACGTTTGGTTGACAGTGATAGTGTTCCCGCCGATGTCGCCCAGGAAGTTGGTCTCAAGGGTGGGCACCAAGAAACCGGTCCCCACCAGCACGGCCGCCGCAGCGCTCAACGTCACCACCGGGTGCCGTAGGGCGCCCCGCAGAGTTGGGATGTACAGGCGCTGCCAGATTGACCGCCGCTCGCGCGCCTCCGCCTGCTCGCGCTGTTGGGCCTGGTCCGCCTGGTCGATCGCCACCGGCGCCTGGACAAACCAGTAGGCCAGCACCGGCACTATGGTCAGCGCGACCAGCAGCGAAGCGCACAGGGCGATTGCGACCGTGGGCCCGAAGGGGCGGAACAACTCGCCGACCATCCCGCCAATGAACCCCAGCGGCACAAACACGGCGGCGGTGCAGAAGGTCGAAGACGCGACGGCGCCGCCAACCTCTTTGACCGCGCTCAGGATGGCCCGCTTCTTTTCTTCCCCGTATGACAGGTGGCGCTTGATGTTCTCGATCACCACGATCGAATCGTCCACCACCCGGCCGATCGCCATTGTGATGGCGGCCAGCGTAAGAATGTTCAGGGTCTCTCCGGTCCAACTCAACCCCACGAACGCCATCAGCAGCGACAGCGGGATGGAGACCGCGGAGACCAGCGTGGCTCGCGCCGAGCCCAAGAACAGCAAGATCACGAGGACGGCGAATCCCAGGCCGAGCAGGCCCTCCTCAACCAGGCCGGTAATGGAACTCTCGATGAACGGCCCCTGGTCGAACACTATCCCGGCGCGGAGTCCGGCCTGGTCGAAGGCGGCTTGGAGAGATTCCAGCACCTCGACTACCGCGTGCGAGACGTCCACGGTGTTGCCCTGCGGGGTCTTGGTGACGGACAAAGAGACAGCCATCTCCCCGTCCAGCCGGGAACGCGAGTTGGTCTCCTGCGGGCGCTGGACCACGTCCGCGACATCGGCCAGGGTCACCGCCTCGCCGTCGGGGGTCTTGCCGAGGAGCAGTTCCCCCAGCGCTTCCAGACTTTCGATCGCGCCGCCGGTCTGCACAGACAGGGTCAGGTCGCCCTCGGTGACCGAGCCGGCCGAGATCGCCACCCCGTTGTCGGCCAGGACCGAGTTGACCCGGTCCATGGCGACGCCTTTGGCCGCCAGGTCCTCCGAGCGGGGCGTGATCACGGCTTCATCGGGCTGGAACCCGGTCACGGTCACGGACCGCACGTTCTCCAGGCGGGACAGCCGGGGCTCCAGCACGTCGTTGACCATGTGGTCGAGCGCGTCTGGGTCGTCCCCCCGGATCGCCAGGTTGATCACCGGCAGGTCCTCCATCGAGCCCGTCATGACGGCGGTGTCGACTTCGTCTGGCAGCAGCCGCGCCACCCGCATCATGGCGGTGGACAGCTTCTCGCTTGCCGTGTCAATGTTGGTCCCGTACTGGAACTGCACCTGAGCGTAAAGCGCGGAGTTGACCGATGTCGTGGACACCGACCGGGCGCCTGGCACCGATTCGATGGCGCCCTCAATGTGGTCCGCTAGTTGCTGCTCCATCAGGTCGGCCGAGACGCCGTCGTTGGTGGCTGTGACCAGCGCCATCGGCATCTCGACGGAGGGGATCATCTCCTGCTGGAGGCCACTGACCGCGGCCCAGCCGCCCACCATGATGGCAATGGAAATCAGCGCCACCACAGCGCGGTGACGCATAGACAACTCTGTCAGCTTGAACACGGTCATCTCCTGATAGGGGAGAGGGGGGATCCGTTTAAGGTTATCTGCTCCCGCTAGATTTCGGCAGAGTTTCTTGTGGGAGCGCTCCAGGTGCCCGGCACTCGACGGGCCCACCGCCCGCCGAACGCCCGCCCGGTAGACTCTGGCCGCATGAGGCGAGGTGCCAAACGGGCCGTCAAAATCACCTTGGCGGTGGTCGGCGTCGCGGTGGCGCTGGCCTTCATCTTGCCGCCCGCGACCTTTCTGGTCTTTGGGCCTCTCGCCAACAACATCAAGGCCCATTCGGTTCGTTCTGAGATCCGCCACTACGAGCTGCCCAGCGACGCGGAGATGGTGGACGCCGGCTCCTGGGTGGGCAACACGGGCAACGGCAACCACACGGAGATCGTCGGCGGCGCGATCATTCGCGGCGATCTGACCCAGGCCGAGTTGTCCGCGGCCCTGGACAGTGAGGCCGCCAGGGAATTCCGGATCGATCCGCTGCCAATCGATCCGGAGGCGGCGTACTGGCTCGGAGACCTATTCCCAGACCTGGGCGCGGACGGCGGCCGCGAGTTGGTGGCCTCAGCCCCGGGGAACTGGTTCTTCTGCCACAGCACGTTCCAGGCATTCACCCAAATGGACATCCGCGGCCACTGAGGAACCCCAACTAATACAACGGAGTTGAGTTGCCTGACGGCATAGTGCTTGGTCAAAGGCGGTCTAGTAGCTGAGATGCGTCTTGATGGCCTGGGCGGCTTCGGCTTGCCAGCGGCGGGCGGTTATCAGGGAGCGGGTGTAGCTGGCGGCCTCATGGGTTAGACCGGCGAAGCGGCGCAGCCGGACGGTGACGCCAGCGGCTTGCAGGCGAGCGGCATAGGCTTCGCCGTCGCCGCGCAGGATGTCGTATTGGGCGGTGAAGATCGCGGCTGGTGGTAAGTCAGC
>JAIRNM010000154.1 GCA_031258055.1 Bifidobacteriaceae bacterium | reverse complement strand
CCGCTGGCGCAACTGGGCGCGCAGATGCTCGCTGGATTGCCCCGCGGCCTCGGCTGCGCGGATCTTCGCCAGCAGTTCCTCGATTTCATTCGGTGCCGGTGCCGAGCGCAAGGGCGGGCCGAAATCCTCCCTGGGCGCCTTGACGGCGATATCGAATTCCTCGGGCGAGGAAATCAGCTTGCCCACACGGTAGTGGTCGTAGCGCATGGCCAGCACCAGCGCCGTGTCCCCCCAGTCGTTGCTCGATTTTACGTCCGCGCCCGCTGCGAGCAAGAGTTTCGCCACCTCCTCGCGCCCTTCGCGCGCCGCCATCATCAGGGGAGTCGAGCCGTTGGGCGAACGCGCATCGATGTCGGCGCCCCGTTCGATCAGGTAACGGGCCACTTCCCGATGACCATTGAACACCGCGTAGTGCAGCGCGCTCCAGTAGTCGCCTTCGCGGTTTACCGCCGCGCCGTGTTCGAGCAGCCATTTCACCGCTTCCAGATGGCCGTTCCATGCCGCCAGTTGCAGCGCCTGTTCGCCCATGCGGTTGACGCGGTGCGGGTTGGCGCCACGTTCAACGAACAGTTTCATCATCTCGATGTTGCCGTGCCAGGCGGCGCTCATCAGCCCGGTGCCGATGCGTTGCCCCTGGAATTCGGGATCGAGTCCTTCGTCGAGCCAGCCCTTTACCTTGTCGACATCGCCGAGTTCCAGCGCCCAACTGAACGCCACCGGATCGGGCAAGGCCGCCAGGGCCTGGCCCACCAGCAGGCCCAAACCGAGCAGCCAGGCCCCCCATTTCACCAGAATGTTTCGCATCGAGATTTCCTTTTCTCCCGTTTTCAACGCCTGGCGGCATTTGTTGCACAATATTAATAATATCTTTCAATGTAATGTCCGTGCGTCAATTTGTCTTTCCAGACTTGGCAGAAAAGCGGATAATCTTTTCCACGAGGCGAATACTTTCAAAATTCTGACAGCCTGTACAGAGATGGAAAGTTCGTAGAGAGTTCTTCTATCAGGAGGAGGATCCAATCATGTATAAAAATGGTAAGGCGGTACGGTCGTGCGCCGGAATATCCCGGCGTGCGTTTTTGGAAAGAACGCTCGCCACCGGCATTGGCGCCGTGGTGGCCGGTCCCGGCGCGTTGATTCCCGGACAGGCCGCAGCCGCGCAAGTGGCGGCACAGGCCGCTCAGGGAGCGGCCGCGTCCAAGGGCGTGTTGACCGCGGCTCACTGGGGCGTCATGCGCGCGGTGGTCGAAAACGGTCGCTTCGTCAAGGCGCTGCCGTTCGAGAAAGACCCTCATCCGGTGCCGCAGATGGTCGACGGGACGCCGTCGCTGGTCTACGCGCCCAGTCGGGTCAAGTATCCGATGGTACGCAAAGGCTTCCTCGAGAAGGGGCCGAAGAGCGACACCAGCGAACGCGGCAACGGCGAATTCGTGCGCGTGTCGTGGGATCAGGCACTGGACCTGGTGGTCCGCGAACTGAAGCGCGTCAAGGCCGAGTTCGGACCGGCCAGCTTCTACGTCGGCGACATGGGATGGCGGAGTTCCGCCCGCCTGCACAATCCGCGCGCCGCACTGACCAAGCTGATGAACCTGCATGGAGGCTATACCGCCCCGGTGGGCGACTACAGCACCGGTGCCGCGCAGGCTATCCTGCCGCGCGTGGTCGGCGGGCTGGAAGTGTATTCGCCTCAATCGGCCTGGCCCGGCATGGTGGAGGCCGCCGAACTGGTGGTGGTCTGGGGCGCCGATCCGCTGGTCACCCTGAACATCGGTTTTGCTCCGCCGGATCATCAGGGTTTCCAGTGCTTCGAGGCGCTCAAGGCCAAGGGAACGCCCGTGGTGGTGATCGACCCGCGCAAGACCGAGACCGCCGCTTACCTCGACGCGGAATGGGTCGCGCCGCGTCCGCAGTCCGACACGGCGATCATGCTGGGTATTGCGCACACGCTGTATACCGAGAAACTTCACGATGAGAAGTTCCTCAAGGAATACACCGTGGGTTTCGAGAAATTCGTGCCCTACCTGACGGGACAGAGCGACGGCCAGCCCAAGGACGCCGATTGGGCGGCGAACATCGCCCAGATTCCCGCCGACAAAATCCGGGACCTCGCCCGTCGGATGGCCAAGAAACGTACCTTCATCATGGCTGGCTGGTCGATCCAGCGTTGCGAGAACGGCGAGCAGACTTACTGGATGGCGGCCGTGCTGGCCTCGATGCTGGGCCAGATGGGTCTGCCGGGCGGCGGCCTCTCCTACGGCTACCATTACAGCAGCTCGTGCGCGCCGGCCGCTACCGCCGGCGGGCTGCTGGCGCTCACCGCCGGGAAGCCGCCGGCCAACATGCCGCCGCGCATCCCTGCGGCCCGCATTGCCGACATGCTGTTCAATCCGGGCAAGGAATTCGACTTCAATGGCAGGAAACTCACCTATCCCGACATCCGCATGATCCTGTGGGGCGGCGGCAACCCGTTCAGCCATCATCAGGACCGCAACCGCCTGATCCAGGCTTGGCGCAAGCCCGAGGTCGTAGTCATCCAAGAACCTTGGTGGACTTCCACCGCGCGCTTCGCCGACATCGTGCTGCCGGCGACCACGCCCTTCGAGCGCAACGACATCGACAATTGCGGAGACTATTCCCGCCAGTTCATCATCCCGATGCACAAGGTGGTCGAACCGCAATTCGAGTCCCGTAACGACTACGATATCGCCGCGGATCTCGCCGAGCGGCTGGGTTATGGAAGTGAGTTCGGTCGCAAGGACGAAATCACGCTGATCAAGAGTTTCTACGAGGCCGCCGTGGCGGATGCCAAGAAAAAGAACATCGACATTCCCGTCTTTGAAGACTTCTGGAAGAGCGGCGACTACGTCGAGTTCCCGGTCTCCGACAAGGCCAGAAAATGGGTTCGCTTCGCCAGTTTCCGCGAGGACCCCAACATGGAGCCCTTGGGCACACCATCGGGCAAGATCGAAATCTTCTCGACCGCGATCGCCGGTTTCGGCTACGAGAATGTCGCTGGCCATCCGATGTGGATCGCGCCCAAGGAGTGGCTGGGCGGAGAACTGGCCGCCAAGTGGCCGCTCGCCCTGATTAGCCAGCATCCCAAGTACCGCATCCACTCCCAGATGAACGACTCGACGGCCCGGGACGCCTATGCCGTGCAGGGACGCGAACCGATCGAGATCAACGCGGCTGACGCCGCCAAGCGCGGCATCAAGAATAACGACGTGGTGCGCGTCTTCAATGACCGGGGCCAGCTCCTCGCCGGCGCCGTGGTCGTGGAGGATTTGCTGCCCGGCGTCGTCCGCCTGGCCGAGGGCGGGTGGTATGATCCCGATCAGCCCGGCAAGCCCGGCGCGCTGTGCAAGTACGGTTCGGCCAACCAGGTGACCCAGGACGTGCCAACCTCGAAGCTCGGTCAGGCTTCGGTGGCGCATTCGGCGCTGGTTCAGATCGAGAAGTTCGACAAGCCTTTGCCGCCGGTGACCGCGTTTACTCCACCCGCCAACGGCTGATCGCAGTTTTGCGCTTCCTTTCCGGGACCTTCACGGTCCCGGTTTTTTTGACCGGGATCCGGCCAGGATCAGAGGTCGATTCAGGGAGGATGTCCGCCGGTATCCGAGGCGTGCAATTGCAGCCAAGTCTGAACCAGGGAGCGCTCGTCCTTGTCCAGGCTGGTGGACTCTACCATCGACTTGAACTGGCCCAGCCACTGGTTGGCATCGTATTCGTTGACGTGTGGCGCGGCGTGGCAGATGGCGCAGTTGACCGAATAGAGTGCCGAGGTGAAATTCCACAGCGCGGTGTCGTCGGCGGTCAGGTTTGCCGCCGGCAGCCAGCCTTCCAGAGTTCCCTCCGTCCAAGCCTGGCCCGTATCCGCGATGGTGACCTGGCGGCCCGTGGTGACCAGGGCCTCGCGCGCTTCTTCGTTCAGCGAGCCGACCAAGATCCGTTTTCCGGCCTCGGCGTACAGCACGTTATCCACCCCTTCCTGGCGCCAGCCCTTGAGACGGACGTGTATGAGATCGCCCTGGCGGCCCAGGTAATCAAGACCGATTCCCGCCATGACTCGACCCCCTCTGTTCTCGCCTTCGGCGGACAGGAAATAGACATCGGTGGTCAAGGGGTGCACCGCGGTGGTCTTTTCTGGAATGACGCCGATGCTCTTCGCCAACTCCGCCCGGGCAAGATCGGTGAGCGGCCCCATGTCGGGCATCGAGTGGGCCAGACCCTTGTGGCAGGAAATGCAGGTGTCGCCCTTGGTGATCGCCCTCGAATGCTGGAGTTTGGCGTTGACCACCTGCGCCGCGACGTTCATCGCGTCGAAGGCGTGGCAGCTACGACATTCGCGGGAATCGACGGATTCCATCCGCGTCCATACACGCTGTGCCAGTTCGAGCCGCTTGGCGTTGTACTTCTCCGGCGTGTCGAT
>JAIRNM010000150.1 GCA_031258055.1 Bifidobacteriaceae bacterium | reverse complement strand
ATCGACACGCGGCACCGTTCGGCGGATGGTCTCGCGGTAGGCGACTTGCGGTTTGCCGATGTTCGCCTCGACCTTGAATTCCCGCCGCATGCGGTCGACTAGCACATCAAGGTGCAACTCCCCCATGCCAGCGATGATTGTCTGCCCGGTCTCTTCATTGTGCGAAACCCGGAAGGTGGGGTCCTCCTCAGCCAGCTTCTGGATCGCGACCGAGAGCTTCTCCTGGTCTGATTTCGAGTTCGGCTCGATCGCCACCTGAATCACCGGCTCCGGGAAAGTCATCGACTCCAGGATGATCGGACGGGTCGGGTCGCAAAGCGTATCCCCGGTGGTGGTGTCCTTCAAGCCGATGACCGCGTAGATGTGTCCCGCCGTAATGTCCGGCACCGGGTTTTCCTTATTGGAGTGCATTTGGAACAGCTTGCCGATCCGCTCCTTGCGGCCCTTAGTCGAATTCAAGACTTGGGCGCCGCCGGCGACATGGCCGGAATAGACCCGGACGTAGGTCAGCTTGCCGTAGAACGGATGGGCCACCACCTTGAAAGCCAATGCTGCGAATGGCTCCTTCGCCGAAGCCTCGCGCACCAATTCGACGGTCTCATTCTTCGGGTCGAACCCGGTGACCGGCGGCACCTCTAGGGGCGAGGGAAGATAGTCAATGACGGCATCGAGCATTGGCTGGACGCCTTTGTTCTTGAAAGCCGAACCGCAGAAGACCGGGAAAATCTGACCGGAAACGGTCATCGAACGGACGCCCGCTTTGATGTCCTCAATCGAGAGCGAACCGGCCTCCAAATACTTCTCCAACAGTTCGTCCGAAGCCTCGGCCACAGTTTCGACCAGTTCAGCGCGGTACCGTTCAGCATCTGCCACCAGATCATCCGGGATGGCTTCAACTCTGTAGTCCTCGCCCTTCTGGACTTCCCCTTCCCAAACCAAAGCCCGCATTTCGATCAAATCGACTAGGCCCCGGAAAGTTGACTCAGCGCCGATCGGTAGCTGCATGACCAGGGGTTTAGCACCCAAGCGATCGACAATGGTGCCAACGGTGTAGAAGAAGTCGGCGCCGATCTTATCCATCTTGTTGACAAAGCAGATTCGTGGCACGTTGTATTTGTCGGCTTGGCGCCAGACCGTCTCCGATTGCGGTTCCACGCCCTCTTTGCCGTCGAATACGGCGACCGCTCCATCCAACACGCGCAGTGAGCGCTCGACCTCGACCGTGAAATCGACGTGGCCGGGCGTGTCAATGATATTGATCTGGTGGTTCTTCCAGAAACAAGTCGTCGCGGCCGAGGTAATGGTAATGCCGCGCTCTTGTTCTTGTTCCATCCAATCCATCGTTGAGGCGCCGTCGTGCGTTTCGCCGATCTTGTAATTGATGCCGGTATAGAACAAAATCCGCTCGGTCACGGTGGTCTTACCGGCATCAATGTGAGCCATGATGCCGATGTTGCGGACCTGCTTGAGGTCAGTCAGCACGTCGAGTGCCACGGAATTTCCCTATCTCTGCTTGAAGATTCGTATTTGCGTTCCGGTTGTTTCACGCCGCTCCCCACTGGCGGGGTCAGGCCAGGCCAGGCCCGGACCGACCTTACCAACGGTAGTGGGCGAAGGCGCGGTTAGCCTCAGCCATCTTATGAGTGTCCTCACGCCGTTTGACGGCGGCGCCCAAGCCGTTGGAAGCATCGACGATTTCATTCATCAACCTCAACGTCATGGTCTTTTCGCGCCGCGCCCTCGAATAGCCGACCAGCCAACGCAAAGCCAGCGTCGTCGCGCGCGCGGGCTTGACCTCGACTGGCACCTGGTAGGTGGCGCCGCCAACCCGGCGCGATTTGACTTCCAGGGAGGGCCGAATGTTGTCCAAGGCGCGTTTGAGGACGGTGACGGCATCGGCCTCGGTCTTGTCGGCGGCGCCAGCCAAAGCGCCGTAGACAATCGACTGGGCCGTGGTCTTCTTGCCGTCCAACAGCACTTTGTTGACAAGCTGCGTAACTAAGGCGCTCTGATAAACGGGATCTTGCACCAGCGGACGGCGCGGGGCTGGTCCTTTGCGCGGCATCAGCTCTTCTCCTTCTTCGCCCCATAGCGCGAGCGCGCTTGCTGGCGGCCGCGCACACCTTGGGTGTCGAGGGCACCACGGATGATCTTGTAACGCACACCCGGCAGGTCGCGCACGCGCCCACCACGGACCAAGACGATCGAGTGTTCCTGGAGGTTGTGTCCCACGCCCGGAATGTAGGCCGTCACTTCAATGCCGTTCGACAGCCGCACACGCGCCACCTTCCGCAGCGCCGAGTTGGGCTTCTTCGGCGTGGTGGTGTACACGCGGGTGCAAACGCCGCGACGTTGGGGGGACGCCTTGAGGGCCGGGGTTTTAGTCTTCCCGGCTTTGGCCGTCCGCCCTTTGCGGACCAACTGCTGAATTGTGGGCACTAGGACTCCATCTAGGTTTTGTTCGGAAGTGGTTGGTTGGCGCGTCAGACATGACACCATGACCCGCGCGGGCGCGAGCACACGACGAATTAGGCTACCTCGCGAAGCGCCCAGCCGTCAAAGCGAGACCCGTTTGGTGCCGCCCAGGCGGCCCTAGGCGGTGGCCGATGCCGTCGCCCCGCCCGCTGCCCAGCGTCCCGGCCGCCGCTCAG
Source organism: Bifidobacteriaceae bacterium (assembly GCA_031258055.1). Classification (GTDB taxonomy): domain Bacteria; phylum Actinomycetota; class Actinomycetes; order Actinomycetales; family WQXJ01; genus JAIRTF01. The sequence goes on along the minus strand of JAIRNM010000150.1, from coordinate 500 downwards.
TCTTGGTAGGCGTCGAAGCCAAAGCTGTCCAGGTCGTCCAAGATGACTGATTCGGTGCCGAGCGGCGGGTAGTCTATCTCCTCATAGCCGTAGGCCGGGTAGAGTTCAGCCTTCGCCTCATCGGTTGGCTCGACCACAACGTGGCGGTAGCGCGGCAAGCCGGTCCCGGCTGGAATCAACTTGCCGATGATCACGTTCTCCTTCAACCCCAGCAACGGGTCTTGCCGTCCGGAGATAGCCGCCTCCGTCAGCACGCGCGTGGTTTCTTGGAACGACGCGGCGGACAGCCAGGAGTCGGTCGCCAGCGAGGCCTTGGTGATACCCATCAGTTCCGGGCGGCCCTGCGCCCCGCGCCCGCCTTCGGCCAGCACGCGGCGGTTTTCGTCCTCGAACTTGTCACGGGTGACCAGTTCGCCCGGCAAGAGTGTCGTGTCGTTCGGCTCCAGCACGGTCACACGCCGGAGCATCTGGCGCACAATGACCTCGATGTGCTTATCGTG
>JAIRNM010000090.1 GCA_031258055.1 Bifidobacteriaceae bacterium | reverse complement strand
GCGCCAGGAAGCTCCCGGCAATTTACTTGCAGCGACTTTAGCCTAGTGGCAAGTAGGGCCACCTGGTAACCCGCCTGGGCAAGATCGTTTGATTTTGAGTGGACTTGACCCCCAGTTAGGGCGCTTGCGAGTGCAGCCGTTAGGGTAATCACTTAGATGTAAGCGAATCAGACGCAGGGGATGTGAGTGTGTTAAGACGGTGGCTGGCTCTGTCAGTCCTCGGATTCGGGCTGGCGGTAGCGGCTCTGGCCATCTGTTCGGCGACCCTTTGGCGGCCGCCGGACCATGTCAGCGCCTCCCACAAGGTCGGCTCTGGTACGGCGTTGTTGGTGGCTGAGCCGGGTGTGATGGAGGCGGAGGCCGATTCGGTTGAGATTTCGATCGAGGCATCCAGTCCGTTACTGGCGGCGATCGGCCGAGACACCGACGTGACCGCCTGGGTGGGGGACTCACCGGCCGAATACTTGACTGGTTTTCGGAGCCGCCACTCCTTCTTAGTGCGCGAAACCGGCTCGGTGGAGCCGCCGGCCGACCCGGCTGGCTCCGATCTGTGGATCGACTCGTGGGAGTTCACGGCGTCTGGCGCCTTCAACTGGAAACGAGCGGAGGAGGGCCGCTGGTCGCTGCTGCTAGCTCCGCTCGGTGATTCCGAGGGTGACCCGGCGGTCTTGACGGGGACCACTATTACGATGACCTGGCCGCAAGTCGTCACCACCCCCTGGCTTTGGCCTGGAGTCGTGGTAGGAGTTCTCGCCGTAGCCGTCGGCTTGATGTTGGCGCTGTCCGCAGTTAAAGGACAGCGGCGCTCTCGTCCGGCCAAGGAAGAGTCGGCGACAGGCCAAGCCGACATGATGCCCGATGCCGTCGAGCCAGCGAAAGAACTGATTCCGGTTGGCGTTTCAGCCGGTGGGGCCGCACCGGAACCGGGCCTAGTGGCCGTGGCCGCGCCCGGGGGGGCGGAATCGTCCACGGACCAGGCTGGGCAACTGGCCCAAGGAGAAGCCGCCTGCGGGCCCACGGCGATGGCGGCTGAAACCGACGTCGTGCCGACTGCGACCAGTGCCGGGCCGGCCCAACCAAAACGGCGCTGGTTCCAGCGGCGCCCGGCGGTGGTCGAGGCGCCCGAGCCAGCCGGACCGCCGCCGCCATCCGACTTACCCAAAATAGACCTCAGCTTGGCCACGCCGCATCGTAACTGGGAGCCGCTGGCGGCGCCCGATCCGCTTTACGCGGACCTAGACCTTGACGAGGAGTTAGCACCGCTAGGGGAGGTAGGGCCGCTCGCCTACGAGCACACGCCAGTGCCGTTTAGCGACGCCAGGTCCTGGGAGAATCCCGGTCGGGTTGAGGCTGACGCGGCGCCGGTTCCTTACGCGCCCCCGTCCACGCCTCCCTCCTCCCCGCCGACTCCGTCTCCTCCCGTCTCCTCCCCGCCGGCTCCTCCTCCCGTCTCCTCCCCGTCGACTCTTCCGCCATCGTCCACTGTGACCTCACCGCCCTCGTCCAGTCCGACCTCACCGCCCTCGTCCTTGCCGACGGCCGTTCGGGCGCCCGCTCCCCGCCTAGTGGGCGCGCCCGCCCCCCCGGCGCCGGTGACTCCAAGCGCGATGACGGCCAGAACTCCAGGCTTAGGTTCGGCTGGAGCGGGTTCTGCTGGGTCAGGCGCTGGTGAACGGCCCAAAGTGTGGTCCGATCGGTCCCGACCGGTCGACCTGGTGCCTTCGGGTCCAACTATCACCCCGGCCCAAAAGATCGCGGCCTTGAAAGAGACTCACACCAGTGTGGCCGATGAAGCGGCCGCCACAATCGCCGCCGCGGTGGCCGCCGCGGCCGGATCACGCTCGGCTGAGGGATTGACACGGCGCCAGATTCGCGAGGCCGAAAGGGCTGCCGCCGAAGCATTACATGTGACTGGGCACCAGACCGGCGAAGTCCAGCCTTGGTCAGGTGCCAGCCCGGCCCCTCGGTCTTGGGTTCAGATGCAATCGGGGGAGGGGCGAGCGCTTTGAGGATTCGACTAGGCGGACGTTGGCGGGTGCGAGCTAGCCTGGCCACGCTGGTCGTCGCTTTGACGGCGGGGACGGCGGCTTGTTCCGAGCCCGTTCCCACCGTCAGTGCGCCGCCAGTCGTGAACGCTCCGCCGGTGGTCCAAGCCGTCCAGGTCGAGCGGATTCTGGAAGACCTCTCGGCTGAACTGACAGAGGCCAACCGCGAAGTCAGCGCCGAACCGCTGCTACGACGAGTCGGCGGCGGGGCCCTGGCCATGCTTCAAGCCCAGTACGCCGCCAAGGCCGCCAATCCGGACGAGGCGATCTACGAGCTTGGCACCAGCTTTGGTGACAGCCAGATTGTGGCCCGCTCGCGCGATTGGCCGCGTTCTTTCGCCGTTTCCACCGAACCGGACCCTAAGGCGCAGGACGCGCAGTTCATCTATCTGCTTGAGCAGACTGATGCCCGTGCACCTTACCAAATGGTGTTGTGGGCCAGGATGCTCAAGACGCCGCCCAAGACCTCCCCGGCGGTGGTCGGTTCGCTCGTGGTCAGCCCAGAAGATCCCGACCTGGCCATGACGCCGGTCGAAGCGGTTGAGGCCTACGCGCTGGCTAAAGACGACCCAAGCGGGGCAGCGGCTGAGTTGTTCGACACCAAACCGAGCGACGGCATTGATCCCGACCCGGCCCGTCAGCGCTGGTCAGCGCTAGTGGCGGGTTTCGATTCACCGGAGTTGAAGGGGCTTGAAGGAACTGACTTGTCCCATTCGACCGAGCTGATTGGTGGGTCGGTCTCGGCTGTCGCGACAGCCGATTCTGGTGCTTTGGTGTTCGGCCAGGTCAAGTCAACGCTGGACTTCTCCTTTGCTGGAAGTGAAGGCCAGTTGATGAATCTGGGGGCCAAAGGCTACTTGGGCTTAGGCGCGGCCAGCCTGCAACCAACTAAGTCGGTGCACATTGAGCACCTGGAGTCCGTCGTCCTGGCTGTGCCGCCTAAAGCCGGCGACGGGATAGTCAAAGTCATCGCCGTGGCTGACCTGCCCACGGCCGTCACAGTGGAGTAGAAAACCATGACTGAACGTTTCGCTGATTCGACCGTTCCGGACCTCGCCGCCGCCAGCGCTGAGAGCGCCGGAAGCGGGGGAGTTTTTGGTGGGGCCGCGACGGGCGGTTCATTCGTTGTCGATGTCGAGGGCCAGGAGGCTTTCAAGGCCTTGGTGGAAAGGTCCGCCACTGTGCCGGTGGTGATCGATCTCTGGGCCACTTGGTGCGAGCCTTGCAAGCAGCTCAGCCCCATTTTGGAGGCTTTAGCGGCCGAATACGGGGGCCGCGTCTTGTTGGCCAAAATCGATGTGGACAAGAACCAAGAGATCGCCGCCGCCTTCCAAGTCCAGTCGGTGCCCAGTGTCGTCGCCCTAGTCCAGGGGCGCCCGTTACCGCTGTTCACCGGTGCCGTTCCGGCCGCCACGGCCCGCCAGTTCTTCGACGAACTGCTCAAAGCGGCCGCCCAGGTGGGAGTGACCGGGCGGGTCGACCCGACCGCGCCTGAAACCGAACCGCCGTTGCCGCCCCATCATCAAGAGGGTTACGACGCCCTTGAACGCGGCGACTTGGCCGCCGCCAAGTCGGCCTTCAGCCAAGCCCTGGCCGAGGCGCCGGCTGATCGGGCCGCCAAAGCGGCGCTGGCCCAGATTGAGCTGTTAGAACGGCTCGATTCGGAAGCGGAAGCGGCGGCGCGGGCGGATCAACCAGGCGCCAGCCTTGATGACAT
>JAIRNM010000041.1 GCA_031258055.1 Bifidobacteriaceae bacterium | reverse complement strand
GTTCATGTTCAACTCGAACGAGGAAGCACTAGAAGCCTGCCTCGCGAACGGCGCCATCCAGACGGCCGACACGTTGGAAGAACTGGCCGACATTATAGGCTTCAGCGGCGCTGATCGTGAGAATTTCTTCGCCACCATCGAACGCTACAACGAATTGGCGGACAAAGGAGTCGATGATGACTTCGGCAAGAACCCCGAGTACCTCAAGAAGACAGCCGTGAGGACCAGCCCGTTCTACTCCATCAAACGGTCGCCCGGTCCACTGGCGCTGCTCGACGGGATTTACACGACGCCGCACATGGAGGCGTTGGACAACGACATGAACCTCATCCCAGGACTCTACGCCACAGGCAACGTTGTGCACTCCATGTTCGGTTGCGACTACACCCTCAACCCAGGCGGCATCAGTTGCGGCCACGCGATCCCCTCTGGATACGTCGCGGGCAAGGCGGCGGTCGGCGCGTTGCCGGATTACAGAGCCACATACAAGCCGCCGACGGGCGAGGGCACCCTTGTGTCTCCCGGATGATCCGCCATCGCTTGACTCAGCGACGGGATAGTGCAGCAGAACGTGATCGATTGGCTGATGGACGCGTAAGCCTGACCGGTCACCGGCGCCCGTCATTCGGCGCCGACTGGAATCCAGTCGCGGGGTCTGCAACTCACCGCGCGTAGATTCGCTTTAGTTGGGCGGCCATATCCAGGGCGGTCGGCAATTCCGCGGCCCGGGCGCGGGCGCGTCGGCGCAGGGCTTCCAGTTGCTCAGGGTGGTCCATCAATTGGGCGATGCCGTCCGCTACCGCTTCAGCAGTGGGAGCGACTAGCTGGCCGCCATCGCCCAGCGTCTCGGCTGTGCCGCCAACAGCGGTCGCCAGCACCGCCGCGCCGACCAGCACCGCCTCTTGCAGAGCCACCGGCTGACCCTCCGAGAGCGAAGGGGAAACCACCAGGTCAGCGGATCGGAATAACTCAATGAGGTCAGAGCGGTGGCCGATTAACCGGACCGGCAAATGATCCTGGTTGATCGCTGCCTCGAGACGGGGGCGCAGTGGCCCCTCGCCCGCTACCAGCCAGGTCAGCGGCCGGTCCGCCAGCCGCGCCGCCGCCGCCACCAGTAACTCCAATCCCTTCTGGGGAGCGAGCCGGGCCGGGGTGACAATCAAGAAGTGACCGACTGGAATCCCCAGGTCCGCCCGGATCGCCCCTGATTCAACCATTGATGGCCCGGGCGCGGGGGCTGGAATCAAGGCTCGTTCGACTAGCCGCGCCCCCTGACCTGAGGCCCAGCGGGCAATGTCGGAACTGACTGCGAGGACGGCATCGGCCCTGGCCGCCACCCGCACGAGCACGGCTGCGGCCGCCCTAACCCAGAAAGGGCCAACCGGATAGTTGTGCAACGTCACGACCAGCCGGGGCTTGGGCCGCCCAGGCCGAAGCCAACTGGCCACACGGACCGCCAAGACGGCGGCAGCACCGGCTTTCAGGCCGTGGGCGTGGATCACATCGGCTCGGCGGGCGAGGCGCCCCAAACGCGCCAGGCTGGCCAGGCGTCCGCGCCCGCTAGCGCTGCCCAGTTCCAGCCACGCGACCGCTTGGCCATCCGCCCGCTGAAGCGCGGCCGCCATTCGAGCATGAGCACGGATACCGCCATGAGTAGGACCCATTACATGTGCTATCTTCATGCCTTCGATCTCTCTCTAAGCGCTCCAATGACGCCTCGGTCAAAGGCGAATACCAGCCCCCCGATGACCATCAGGCCAGCTAAAGCACCAACGGTGCCAGCGCCGATCGCACCGAGGGCGCCGACCCCTGAGGCGCCAGACGGCGGGAACAACCCAGTCATCCAGACTGTCACCAGCCGACCCACCAACGCCCCGGCCGCCCCGCTCGTCAGGACCACGAGCGCCGTCCGGGCCAAACCCTCCAGCGCCAAGGAGCCCAGACGGCGCCGCAAACCGACCAGTAGAACCACTCCTCCCAGGGTCATGCCGACGGCAGAACCCCAGCCCAATGACGCCAACGCGGAGGCGCCCGAGCCGACCGCCAACAGCGCCACCGCCGCCGCCGTCAACCAGCCAGCCGCCACACCGCCGCCAGCCAGGCCGCTGTTACCGGCGGCGTAGAGGACGCGCTGGAGATGATTCATCAGCCCGTAGCCGATCAACCCGACCGACAGCCCCGTCAAAGTGAAGCTCAGGCCCTTAACCACACCCGGATCGATAGCCGCGAAAGCCCGTTCGACAGACGGCGCGGCGGCGATCAACCCAGCCGCGCCTGCCGCCGCCACTGTCAACACGATCCTCGTGGTCCGGGCGGTCAAGTCCTTGAACTCAGCCGAATCCGGTTTCTCGTAGGTGGCCAAATGCGGAAACGCGGCAGTCGCCACCGGCGCCACCAGGACCGCGAACGGCAGCAGGTAGACGGCCTGGGCGTAGTGGAAGACCGGTAACGCCCCGGTCGGCCCGAATCGGCTCGCCACCATCACGCTGGTCAGCACAAATAGCTGCTGGGCGACCAGCCCCGCAACGCCCGCGCCGACCAGGCCAGCGGCCCTTCGGGCCGTCCCGGGGGCGAACCGATAGGTCGGCCGTAGCCGAATTCCAGTCCGGTACAAGGGGACCAGCAGCGGCAGGGTCAGCATCACTACCCCAGCCGTCGTGCCCCAGCCCAGCACCGCCGTCGCCGCGCCCGACAGGGCCCTCGGCGAATCCTGCTGCCCTGCGGCTAAGCGCGCGAACCAGATGTAGACACCAGTCACCGTCAGCGAGCTGGCCAATGGCGCGGCCGCGGGCCAGAAGAAGCGTTTGGCCGCCTGCAGCACGCCCGAGGCCACCACCCCAATCCCGTAGAGCGGCACTTGCAAGGCGAAGACCGCGATCAGGCTGGCAGCGAGATGCCGGGTGCCGGGGTGGGCGGCATCGACAGCCGCGTCCACCACCAGGTCCGCCAAGGGCCGCGCCGCCAGGGCGAGAGCCACCCCCAGCGGCACCAGCACGGTCAACGTCCACGTCATTAGGGCCGATGCCGTCTGCGACGCCCCCCCCTTAAGCTCTTTCGCCAGCGGCGCGGCCAGGAGCGGCACCGCCACCGAGGCGAGTATGCCGCCAACCGCGACCTCGAACAGGACATTCGGCAAGGCGTTGGCGGCGGTGTAGGCGGAACCAGTCGCGGTCGAGCCGACTGCCCCAGAGAACACGCCCCAGCGGATGAACCCCATCAGGCGCGCCGCGATGGTGACAATGGCGATCAGG
>JAIRNM010000373.1 GCA_031258055.1 Bifidobacteriaceae bacterium | reverse complement strand
GGGAGATAACTTGCACATTGCAGAGGTAAGGTTTCGACGTGTCGTGCCACTCGCCACCGATCCGGATTTTGACCGGCGGGTAGGCGTACCAGCGGTCGCCCGACCCGTCATGCCAGCCGTAGGTTCCCCAACCCCACACGCAGCCCTGGTTGTCCAGGACGTTGAAGTTGTAGATACCGGCGGCGGCATCGACAATCACACCTTGCGGCAGGTTCTGGACCGGGCTGGGCGGATACTGCTCCGCCTCCGGGTCTGCGGCATGCCAGCCGTCGCCACCGGAAACGCCGTCGGAGGCGTAGCCCCAGATGTAGGCAGTGTTGTTGAAAACGGTGATGCCGGTGTCTACCGAGCGGTAGTCCTTGCGCGATTGGACCTCCACTCCGCCTGGCCTAGACAGCACAGCCGGTGCCGCCACCGGTTGGGTTACAGGGGCTCCATCTTTCGGCGTGGTCGCTGCCGCAGGTGCTCCGAGCTTCGGGGCGCTGGCGGCGGCGAGCGAACCAGTGGTCGGAACGTAGCGACTGGCGGTGGTGCCCTCAGCCGCGCTGTCCAAGAGCGATGGCGTCAAGACAATTACCGCGGCTAGCGCCGCCGCGCCGCTCAGAGTCCGTATTCGATGGACCGCGGTCGCTTTACTCCGCTTCTTACTTCGTTTAGCGCTTGGCTCCGGGAAATCGCCCCGGCCTGTTTTCGCGCGCGCTTCAGCCCTGGCCGCAGCCGTTCTCACTACTGTCGCCCTCCCTAATTCACGGTCCCAGGGCGCGCGATCATGGTGAGATCGACACCGCCTGGGGCACCTTGGTCCGGCCGCATGGTTGCGGCTGACTTCAAAGGTGGGCGAGGTCACCAGGGAGTCCGCTCAAGCCGACGTGGGACATACTGGAGCTGGCTTGCATAGCCAGACGCGGCTCGACTCGCCTAAGCGACCAAACCACTATAGGGCAAAGCGAGAGGCGCCGACGAGACTGAATGCCAGTCTCGGCTGCGCACCGTGCTCAGACGGCATCGGACTGTGACGAAGATCACATGGCGGGATGGCTCCGGTCCAGGCGGGCGCCGGGCCGGACGGCCGCCTAAGTTGTCTGGCATGACCACAATGACCACAGGAGAACTAGACCGACTCGTCGACGTTGCCAACAACGTCCTGCCGCCCAAAGCGAAGTGGACGCCGCTGACCACCTACCCCGGCTCGTTGGCCGAATGCATAATCGACGCCCTCTGGTCGGAGCGCGTCAAGTTCACGACGGTTGCCCGGATCGTTGATAGGTACCGCACTTTCCGGCGTTGGGCCGGGGCCGATGCCGACCAGGACGGCGCCTCCGAATTGGCCCGGACCTTCGACATCGGCCTAGAGGCGTGGATCGAGCAGATCGGCAATCATCAGCGGATTTACTCCCGCGACCAGGCTCCTTACAAGGCTCAGCTAGTGTACGACGGCGCCCAAGCGGCTGTCGCGGCTGGCATTGATACAACAGCGCAATTGCGCGACGGCTACGCCCGGCAGTCCCAGGCATTCCTTGACTTCCATCGCCTTTGGCTTGAGCTGCCATCGCAGCATTCCGGCCTGACCTGGGAGCGCCTACTCCTGGTCAGCGGCATCAAAACGGTGCCGCCAGACCTCTGGCTAGCCGAATTCGTGTCCGAAGCGACCGGCGAACACTTGTCCAACCAGGATGCTTTGACCCTGGTAGACCGCGCCGCCCAAGTCATGGGCACCACGCCGTTGCGCCTGCGCAACGCCATCTGGCAATACCAAACCAAACACGACCGCGAGGAGCACACTTCACCACCCGGCTCCCACCGGATCGAACCGGGCGCGCCCGCCGACGAACCCCTCCCGCCGCTCTAGGCGCTCACCCAGTGCTCACACCCGCGGCGAAGTGGCGGGGCAGGGTGGCGCGGGAAACCGCCGATAGTTCAGCCAGCGGAACCTCGAAGCCATCGTCGCCCCAGGCCAGGGCCAGCGTTTCAGCCTGTTCGGGGCGGTCGCTAACCGTAGTAGTCCCGATGCCGTCGTCAGCCCCATCCACAGCGGCACCAACAGCCGCGCCGTCGCCACTGTCGACCGAGCCGGTCCAGCCGAGCCGTTGGGCCGGGCAACCGGCTGATTTGGCCAGGGCCTCGAATTCAGGGGCCCGGGCTGGATCGACCGCCACCAGCGCCCGCGCTTGGGACTCCGAGAACAATGCCTCGAATGGTGTTAAGCCGTCCCGTGCCAGTAACTCATCCAGCCGCACGCGGGCGCCCAGACCGTAACGCAAGCAGGACTCGACCAAGGCGGTAGCCAATCCGCCGTCAGACAAGTCATGGGCGGCTTGGCTCAGACCGGACCGCGAAGCGGCAATTAGGACCCAGGCCAGTCGCTTCTCAGCCGCCAAGTCAACGGCTGGTGGCAGGCCGCCCAAATGATGGTGGACCACATCCGCCCAGGCCGAACCGCCGAACTCCGAACCGGTGCGGCCCAGCAGATAGAGGGCCAGCCCGCTGGCGTGCCAACCGGATGGAACCACCCGCGCGACCGAATCAAGCACTCCCAAGACCGCCACCACCGGTGTTGGATGAATCGCCGAATCGATCCGGCCGGGTTCGCCGGTTTCGTTATACAAGGAGACATTTCCGCCGGTCACGGGCACGCCAAGGGCGAGGCAAGCGTCTGCTAAGCCCTCCATGGCTTTGACTAGCTGCCACATTGAATCAGGCGATTCGGGCGACCCGAAGTTGAGGCAATCGCTGACCGCTAGCGGCTCGGCCCCGACCGTCGCGACGTTTCGGTAGGCCTCAGCGACCGCTTGCTGGGCGCCCGCATAGGGGTCCAGTTTGGTGTAGCGGCCGTTCCCGTCAGTGGCCAGGGCAACGCCAAGGCCGCTGGCCTCATCAATGCGGATGACACCGGCGTCATCGGGCATCGCCAAGGCGGTGTTGCCCTGGACGAAACGATCGTACTGATCGGTGATCCATGCCCTTGAAGACAGATTCGGCGAGCCGGTCAGCGTCAACACCGCCGTCCTCAATTGGGCGGCTGAAGCGGGACGCGGCAGGTGCTCTGGACCGTCCGCCTGGAGCCCATCCTGCCAAGCCGGACGGGCCTGGGGGCGGTCATAGATGGGCGCGTCGCGCGCCACGGTGCGGGGATCGACGTCCACGACACGCTCGCCCCGGTAGTCGATCCGCAAGCGGCCCCCGGCCGTGACCACACCGACGGTCGAATACTCGATCTCCCATTTCTGCGCGATCGCCTGGAAGGCAGCCCAGTTAGCGGGCTTCACCACCGCCATCATCCGTTCCTGCGATTCGGACATAAGGATTTCTTCCGGCGTGAGTGTCGGATCGCGCAGAAGGACCTTGTCAAGGTCAACGTCCATCCCGCCTTCACCGGCCGCCGCCAACTCCGACGTGGCGCAACTCAGACCCGCCGCGCCGAAGTCGGAGATACCCTCCACCACGCCGGCCTGGAACAACTCCAGGCAACACTCGATCAGCAGCTTCTCCTGGAAAGGGTCACCCACCTGGACGGACGGCCGTTTAGAGGGGCCGTCGGCGGCGAAGGTCTCGCTCGCCAAGACCGACGCCCCGCCGATGCCGTCGCCACCAGTCCGCGCCCCGAACATGACTACCAGATTCCCCACCCCAGTGGCCTGCGCTAGATGAAGATCCTCGTGCCGCAACACCCCCACACAGGTGGCATTGACCAGCGGATTGCCCTGGTAAGCGGGGTCAAAGACAGTCTCGCCGCCAATGTTGGGCAGGCCCAAGCAATTGCCGTAACCGCCAATCCCACTGACCACGCCATGCACCACTCGGGCCGTGTCAGGATGGTCGATCCGGCCGAACCGCAGCTGATCCATCACCGCCACCGGTCGCGCCCCCATGGCGATGATGTCCCGCACAATCCCCCCCACGCCGGTGGCCGCGCCCTGGTACGGCTCCACGAAGGAAGGGTGATTATGCGATTCGGTCTTGAACGTCACGGCCCAACCGCCGCCGACGTCGACCACGCCCGCGTTCTCACCAATCCCGGCCAGCAGCCGCCCGCGCATCGCCTCCGTTGTCTTCTCGCCGAACTGCCGTTTGATGTGCAGTTTCGATGACTTATAGGAACAGTGCTCCGACCACATAACTGAATACATCGCCAGTTCCGCGCCGGTCGGCCGCCGCCCCAAAATGGCGCCGATGCGCTCGTATTCGTCTTCCTTCAGTCCGAGTTCACGCCATGGCTGGTCGACACCAGGCGTGGCGGCCGCCCGCTCCACGGTGTCCAGCACCGGCCCTTCGGCTTGCCCGATGCCGTCGTCTCTCCCAGGCGTTATCCGCTCGGCCCCGGCTCGGTCCGGCATTACTGGTTCAACTGTTCGGCTAGGCGGGGTCATTGGCGTCTTTCGCTCCTGGATGCTGCACTCCCTTAGATCCTGTTTGTGTACCCTCGCGCCGACACATCCGCGCCCGGCGCCAGGTCCACAAGCAGGCTTCTACGACTTGTCCAGCCTACTGCCGCGTTGATCGGCAACGACTGATTCCCCCCGCTAACTGCTCCCGTTCTTCGCGTTGGGCTGACGACATCAAGCCAGGCCGGGCCGAATGGACCGCCCGCGACGAAGCGGGCACAATAAACTGACAAGACTGCCCCTCACGGTGGTAAGCCACAATTTGTACCCAAAACCAAATCCGCATCCACACGAGGCTCGCCCGCGAAAGGAACTCCACATGAATGCGCACCATGGTGACTTCGAGGGTTTCAACGTGATTACCGGCTCTGGGCTCTTCGCCGGCATTGACCAGGATGAAGCCCAGCGTCTTAGGGACGTAATGGTTGGAAGACGTCTGAACAGAGGAAGTGTGCTGTTCTGGGAGGGCGACGAAGGCGACCGGCTGTTCTTGATCCAGTCCGGGATGATCAAACTAGGCCGGACCTCGCCAGACGGCCGTGAGAATCTGCTCGCTGTGTTAGGCAAAGGTGAATTCATCGGTGAATTGACTTTGTTCGATCCCGGCCCGCGAACCGCCACCGCCACCGCTGTGACCGAAAGCGAGCTGTTAGAACTCAGCCATGAGGCCCTCGGTGAATGGCTGGACCAGAATCCGGCCGCCTCCAAACACCTACTCCAGGAATTGGCACACCGGCTACGCCGCACGAATGAAGCTGTGACCGATTTGATCTTCGCTGACGTGCCTGGCCGCGTGGCTAAAGCCCTTCTTGACCTAGCCGATCGTTTCGGTCAAAGCACCGCTGAAGGCGTCCATGTGACCCATGGACTCACCCAAGAGGAACTCGCTCACCTAGTCGGCGCCTCGCGCGAAACAGTCAACAAGGCGCTGGCTGAATTCATCGCCCGAAGCTGGATTCGCCTGGAAGGCCGAAGCGTCTATCTGCTCGACATTGAGCGTCTAGCCCGCCGCGCCGCCTAAAATCGCGTCAACGGCTCCTAGGCCGTCCGGCAGCGCTTGTCCTCCGCGTTTGAGCTGGTCGGAGCTGCCGCGCTCCACTAATGGGGACAGGCGTAATTACTGGCACGCCACTAATGAGGCCTGTCCCCATTAGTGGCGTGTTTGTGCGCTCAGCTCCAACGTCAAGAATCAAAACCCCTGGTGGAGCGAGAAAACCAGCTCATGTTAGGCTGCGC
>JAIRNM010000330.1 GCA_031258055.1 Bifidobacteriaceae bacterium | reverse complement strand
GGCTCCCAGGCGGTGAATCGCCTCGCGCGCTTGGCGCGTACCGAGACGGCTACCGCGCTGACCCAGAAACAGCGGATCAGATTCACTGTCCCGACCGCGCGGATCAGGCCGCGGGCGGTTTTCCATCCCAGCGATGATGGCGGGACGCCCGCTGTTTAGCCAGCGGTCAAGCGCGCGGGCCGCCGGAGCGCCGAACGGCACCACCCTTTCCTTGTTGCCCTTGCCCACGACCCGGATCATTTGATCAAGCAAGTTCACCGACGTCACGTTCAAAGCGCAGGCCTCCGAGATTCGCATGCCGGTGGCGTAGATCAACTCCAAGAGGGCGTAGTCGCGCAGTTCGGTTGGACCCATTTCGGCGGCGCTAGCCAGCGCAGTTTCCATCAAGTCTAAAGCTTCGGGGCGGGTCAGGACTTCCGGCAGGTGGCGACCTGGGGTCGGGGTGCGTAACCGCTCGGACGGGTCGAACGGAATCATCTGGCGCCGCTGCGCCCAGCGCATGAAGCGCTTGATTGAGGCTCCGCGCCTGGCTAGCGAAGCCCTCGCCTCGCCCCGGTCAGTGTGCGAAGCCAGCCATTGCCGCAGATCATCAAGGGTTATGGCAGCCAGTTCAGCGGCCGAACCGACCGCCAAACGGGTCAGCAGGTCTTTCGCGTCGCGGCCGTAGGCGGCGATGGTGTTCGCCGCTAGGCCCTCGCCCGCCAAGGCGGTGGCGAACTCAGCCAACACGACCGTTCGCCAAGCTTCCTCCCTCGCCTTCGTCACATCTACCAGTATGTCGCTCATCGCACCGGCTCCGCCGGGTTGGCGGGCATCTTGGCTTTGCGCCAAGTGCCGCCCGATTGCTCGGCCCGCCCCGACCGTTCCAGCCGGGCCAGCGAAGCCATCACCTGCGGCGTGGGCAAGCCGCTGGCGGACACCAACGCCGACAAGCTGGCGCTGCGGCGCAGCGGCAGAGAATCGAAGACCAGACGCTCATTCGGGGCCAAGCCGTCGATCGGACCAGCGCCAACGGTCGGTTCGACCAGGGTTACCAGACCGAGCGGTGCCATCAATTCGCGCACCTCGTCCGCACCTGTCACCAAGGTGGCGACGCCTTGGCGGATCAGCCTGTGACAGCCTGCCGACTGTGCCGCCGTGACCGGCCCCGGCACCGCCGCCACGGCCCGCAGCAGTTCAGCGGCGTCATTAGCGGTGCGCTGGGAGCCCGAGCGCCAACCCGCCTCCGTCACGACTGTGGCCGCGCCCATGGCCGCGATCAAGCGGTTGCGGGATAAGAACCGCTCACGCCGGGGCGCCGCGCCCGGTGGAAGCTCGGAGATGACTGCCCCCGCCGCCGCGACGGCTTTCAGCAGAGTTTCGTTGCCGAGCGGATAGAGGCGGTCAACTCCGCCCGCCATCACTGCCACCGTGAAACCATCTACCGCCAGCGCGGCCCGGTGAGCGGCGGCGTCAATGCCGAAGGCACCGCCAGAGACGATCGCCACACCGCGTTCGGCCAGATCGCTGACAATGCTGGCTGTCACCATCTCGCCGTAGGCGGTCGAGGCGCGCGTCCCGACGATCGCCACTGCCGGTCGCAGCCGGTCACCCAACCCAAGAGCAGTGTCTCGGTCGGCACGGACCCACAAACTGAAGGGCGCCCTGTAACCAAGATCATCCAAACCGCTCGGCCAGCCAGGCTGCTCCGGCGTGAGTAGACAGCCGCCCAAGCGGGCCAAGGCCTTGAGTTCGCGCTTCGGGTCAAGGCCGTCCAAGCGGGGCCGCCAACGCTCGCGGGCGCGGCTCAGGCGCTCATCCATTGGCTCGGGCCGGTCTCCGAAGAGCCAGCGCAGGGCGGCGCTTGGCCCCAGGCTTTGAACCAACGCACCAGCTTCCTGGTCAGCCGGTTCGGCGATCCGGCTCCAGGCCGCCCGCGCCAAGATGGGATCATCGCAGTCGAATAGCGGGTGCATCACAGTCCTCTCTGTCGAAGAGTCATGGCCGCGTCGATGTCGTCCGGACCCGGCGAATCGCGGCCATCTAGGTCGGCCATGGTCCAGGCCACCCTGAGTACCCGGTCAACCCCTCGCATCGATAAGACGCCTAACTCAAGCGCCCTGTCCAAACCAGAGCGGCCAAGCCGCTGAGGGCCAATCTGTTCCCGCAGCCACCGGCCAGGCGCTTCGGAGTTGAGCCGCCAGCCGAGGCGCTCGAAACGCGCCCGTTGAGCCGCCCGGGCACACTCCACCCGCCCGGCCACCGCTGCCGAGGCTTCCACGGGTGCGGTCTTGGTGGCGCTCAGCGCCCGCACCGGCTCGACATCGACCCAGATGTCGATTCGGTCTAGCAGCGGTCCGGAGATTCGGCCCAGGTAGCGCCGTCTGGCGGTGACCGAACAAGTGCAGTTCTCACCCCGTCCGAAGGCTTGGCCGCAGGGGCAAGGGTTAGCCGCCATCACCAGATGAAAGCGAGCCGGATAGCGGGCGGTGCCGTTGGCACGATGAATCACCACTTCGCCTCTTTCGAGTGGTTGGCGCAGAGTTTGGAGCACCCTGGGCGAGAACTCTGGACATTCATCTAAGAACAAAATCCCCTGGTGGGCCAATGAAATAGCGCCCGGCCGGGGCACACCGCTGCCACCGCCCACCATGG
>JAIRNM010000207.1 GCA_031258055.1 Bifidobacteriaceae bacterium | reverse complement strand
AACCCCACGAAATACCCCACCCCAAAACCATGCCATTCCCGGCAGACAACCCGCCCGCCGTCAAACACCGGCCACACCACAACCAACCAACCCCAAACGACTTTGCTTAAGACCCTGGCCCTCCCCGACGAGATGTTGATAGGCCGTCGTCAGGACTCTCATCGCCGGGGTCGCGCCCTGCACTTCGTCGACCAATAGGACGGTGCCGTGGCCGCGCTTGTCAATCGCCTCAGACAGCAGGGCGAGCTTGTTCAAGAAGCTCAGCCGGGCATCCGCTTCCGCTGTGAATGTCAGCCCAACGCCGGAGCCCAACACCCCGGCTGACGCCCCTGCCACCTTACTGCGGGGTTTGACGAACCGGGCGCCGAGCTGCTGGATGCCCCCGATCAAGTCTTCAAGCAACTCCCCGCCTGCCGCCGCCCGTGCGGTGACGAACCCGCGCTCTTGCGCCGCCTGCGCGAACTCCAACAGCAGCGCGGTCTTGCCCATACCACGCTGGCCTATCAACAGTGTTGCCCTCCCTGGATGTCCAGTCGGTTGGGACAAACCCTCTGCGAACCCTTCCAGGAATTCCCTGCGGCCGACAAGCCGCGTTGGCCGGTTGCCGAACGCGGGCAGAAACACCGGCTCACTTTCCGAAGACAACACTCAGGACGCCTCCCTCCCCGGCCACCACCGGGTCCACCAGGGCCGTCGTGGCGCCTCTAAGATTCTCTTAGATCCTCTAAGGTTTTATTAGATCCTCTTAGATCCACCCGTTCCAGTCAAGCCGTTTCAGTCAACCTGATGTGGCCGCCGACCGCGTCATCGGTTGCGCGCACGCCCGGGAATACGCAGGAACCTGGCGTTCCGGCACGCCCTGATGGTCCATCACGATCCCAGCAGCGGGAGCGGACTCCTCTCCTAGGTGCTGCGGTGACGGCACCGGACTTGCTGGTAGCCCTGATGCGCCTGTCTAAGCAGACCGTGGTCGACTGGCGAGAAACTGGTCGCGGTGGTCGTTTTGCCGTTGCTTTCTCCTGGATTGCGTTCCCGCTGATTCCGGCGCTGGCTGATCTCGGTGTGAAAGACGAATACATCGCTATGACGGTGGGTGTTGTCTTGTTTCTTCTGCCGGTCGAGCCGCGTAAGGGCATCGTGGTGCTTGACTGGAATACCGCTAGCACAACCTGATCGGGATTGTCTTGGTCACCATCGCCATGTCCGCGCTGTTTATCCCGCTCCTCGGCATAGGCGCCTAGCGGCCGAGAGCGCGGTGGCGTAGGCGGCCACCTACGCCACCAGGCCGACGACTATGCCTGCGACGACCACCACCAAGGCGACCGCCAGGGCTGGCACCAGATTGAATTCGCGCCGTCGGGGGGCCGACTCGTACACCACCGGCGCCGCGAGACCAACCGGCGCCGCTGGTTTCTCTTCCGAGCCGAACCGTGAATCCATGCTCATGTCAGGTTCCTTGTGGAACGAACCGTCGAGGGCCACATAGTAGCCGGGCGGTGGGACCGCCGGACGGCCGGCCCCGGCCCCAAACGGTGGAGAAATCTGTTCCGAGTCAATCACAACTATTACCTTTCATATCTGTCGGTGGCCCTCGCGGCTGATTGCCGCAGCCGTGTACTGTCGCCATGATGGAACGCTCGAGAGGCGCGTTTCATTTCAAGAGCGAACAAGACCGCGGGCACTAGCCGCCGAATGCCTAAGACCCGAGTGGTAGGGATAGGCGTGGGCTATGCCGCTCGCTTAGCCCGGCGGCATCGTCTTGGGTAACGGCGTTGGGGGCATTGAGGTGGTCGATGCCGTCCGCCTGGCCGCTCGGCGTTCCCTCACGGTCTTGGGCTCAACCCGTCGGGCATGGTGTTGCCGCAGGCATCTTAGGATGTGGTCAACTCGGTGTTCTTGGGCTCAACCCCTCTTGCGTAGTGTTTTCGCAGGTGGGAGCAGTGACAGTGATTGCTGCGAGGATCGTCGCGCGCACGGCGAGGAGCGGGGCTATTGATCCGTCGACCAACCGTGCGAACTCGCGGCGAGGCATATGAGTTGTCGCCATCCGCGCTCGACGCGATCAGGGTACTCGGCCAGTTGGACAACCCGCCCGCTTCGGTGACCGAATCTCGTCTGCTAAACCCGGCAGCGGCCGTTCATCAGCGAGCCGTAGAGACAGGCCCGTACGTTGAGCGCCGTCTTGAGGCGCTAGCGCGGGAAGGGCAGAGGATTGACTTGGAAATTGAGCGGATTCGTGGCCAAGAAGCCGATGCGGTGGCACCTGAACGGGATCTAGAACGGCTGCGAGACGTCCTCCAACAAGGCGGTGACTTGCCCGGTGACTTCGCCCGTGTGCGGGAGCGATTCGAGCATCTGAACCGAGGCTTGCGTGAACAGATGGTGGCATCCGAACAGGTCCCCGATTCAGTTCTGGACCAGATCTTTCGTGGTGTGGATCAGATCGCGTCGTCCCTTGGAGGGAGGACTTTCACCGCATTTCTGGCACTCCTGCGCCACCCGGAGATCGCTTTCTTTTCCGGCCTGGCCGGGCGGAGCCGCGGCCTCCGGACAGACCAATCGGCCGTAACGCCGGTTGACCAGCCATTGCACCAACGTCCCCACAGTGGTTCCGAAGGCGATGCCGAAGCTCACGCTGAACAGTGGGTTGTCGCTGGCCACCTGCCCAGCCAGACAACCAATCCCGATCGCGTAGGCCGCCCAGCAAGCGCAGCCGAACAAGTCGATCAAAGCGAACCGGCGCAACGGAAAGCCGATGGCGCCGGCGGTTAGGTTCATCGCGGTCCGTCCCGCCGGTATGAAACGGGCGATGATCATTAGCTGGGTGGCACCCTGGGCGAAGCTACGGCGCGCCGAGTTCAGGAACATTGAGCCTCCGCGCTGGCCCCGAACCCGCCAAGCCCCGGTCCTCAG
>JAIRNM010000185.1 GCA_031258055.1 Bifidobacteriaceae bacterium | reverse complement strand
CCTCGAATTGGACGCCTTCTTGGCCGCTCTGACCACCAACGGGACGTTCAGCCCGTCTCTGGAGGACGGCATCGCCGCCCTTGCTTTGGCCGATGCCGCCGCCACCAGCGCCACCACCGGCAACGCCGTAGTCGTACCCGACTAAGCAGACCTCCCACGCCAGCCGGGTCATTACGGCGGCGAGACTGCGGCCCAGTCTGTGCGAGCGGAACGCGTTGCTCGGTGATCGTGCTCAACGCCCCGGCACCACCAGGGCTGATCTGAGCGTCCCTCGCCAAAACCGGTTCGGCCCCCCTCCAACCTCAGGCCCGCCCCGGACGCCGCGCCCGGCAGCCCATGCCGTCCACAGCATTCCGGCGGAACGCCTGGTGCCAGGCACCACGCGTTCCGCTTCCGGCCGTTCCGGAGCGAGATTTCTTGCGGCGTTTAGGCCGTAGGCTGGAGGCGTGGATCTGGAGGACGTCGCGCAGTTGGCCTCCGACCAGGGGCGTTACCTCCTCCAGAAGCTGCCGGAATATGACCCGGCGCTGGCGATCAAACTGGTCGAAGGGCTGCGCCAGCGCGGGATTAACCCGAAACTGGCCGCCGCTGCCCTCACGCAAAGCCGCCTGCGGGCGGGTGCCCGGACCAAGTTCGGCTCCTTCGCTGATTCGATGATCTTCACTGACCAGGGCCTCCAGCAATCAACCCGTCTGGTCGTAGCCGCCCACCACGCCCAGCGTTACCTAGCGGCGGGCATTGAGCGCGTGACAGACCTGACCGGCGGGATTGGCGGCGATGCCTTGGCCATCGCAGCGCTCGGACTGAGAGTCACTGTCTACGAGCGCGACCCGGTAACCGCCGCTTGCGCAAGCTTTAACCTGGCCGCTTTCCCAGAGGCGAAGGTGGTCTGCGCCAACAGCCTTGGGATCGATTTGAGCCATGCCGAAGCCCTCTTCGCGGACCCGTGCCGCCGCGATCCTCAGGGTCAGCGCCGGTTCGATCCCGCGGCTTACGAACCGGCCCTCGACCGGCTCGTAGCATTGGCCGCCGGTTATCCGCTCGGCCTCAAGGTTGCCCCTGGCATCCGCCACAGCGCCATTCCGGCCAGCGCGGAAGCGCAATGGGTTTCGGTCGACGGCGACGTTGTCGAGGCAGGGCTGTGGTTCGGCCCGCTTCGCGCCGCCGCTGACCGCACTGCGCTCATCATCCGCCGTGAACGCGCCTATCATTTGGCTGCTACCGGGTCCGAACGGCTGCCCACCGGCCCGCTGGCTGACTTCATCTATGAGCCAGACGGCGCCGTGATCCGCGCCTCGCTGTTGGCCGAGGCCGCCACCACGCTCGGCCAACCGCCGGGCACATCGACTGGGGGCGCGCCGCCGAGGGGCACATCGTCCGTGGGCACATCGTCCGGAAGCGCGTCGAGTCCAGGCGCGTCGACTCCAGGCGCGGCGGCGCCGAGCGTTGACTATTCGCTCGAATCGCGCCCAGGCCTCTCCCCCGCACTGGTCAGTCCCCGCATCGCCTACATCACTTCCGGAATTGAGGACGCCCGCAACCCGTTCCTGACCGGCTACCGGGTGATCGACACCTTTGATTGGGGACTCAAGCGTTTGCGCGGATACCTGCGGGAGCGCGGCATCGGCCAAGTTGTTGTAAAGAAACGCGGGACCGCCGTTGACCCCGCTGAACTGCGCAAACGCTTGAATTTGCGGGGCGAGGCGAGCGCGGTGGTCATCTTGACGCGGCTAGGTTTGCGACAATCGGTAGTAGTCGCTGAGCCGCTGCGAGCCCCAAAGGAAGCAACATGAAACTCCCCTTTGCCACCTCGGCCCGTTCAACCGTCGGGATTGAATGGGAGGTCGCCTTGGTGGATCGCGACACCGGCGACCTTAGGCAGGTCGCCCAGACCGTGCTCGATGCCGTCCGCCTACCAAACGGCCAGCCCCACCCTGGCATTTTGCAAGAGCTCTTACTAAACACAGTTGAGGCCGCTTCGCGGCCCTCGCCCACGATCGCCACCGCTGTGGCGGACATCGCCGAATTGATCGAGCTGATCCAGTCGGCAGCCGATCCGCTGCGCGTAGACCTGATGGCGGCTGGGACTCACCCCTTCGCCCGTTGGGACCGGCAGAAGGTCACTGACAAGGAGCGCTACACCCGGTTGATTGACCGCACCCAATGGTGGGGACGGCAGATGCTGATCTACGGTGTCCACACCCATGTCGGGGTGGAAGATCAGCGCAAAGTCTTACCCATCATCCGGGCTCTGCTCTGTTACCTGCCCCATCTCCAGGCCCTGTCCGCGTCATCGCCTTATTGGGGCGGCGAATCCACCGGCTACGCCTCGAACCGGGCTTTGATGTTCCAACAGTTGCCGACCGCCGGGCTGCCCTTCCAGTTCGACCATTGGTCTGAACTTGAAACCTATGTCGGTGACATGCTCCACACCGGCGTCATTGATGTGTTCAACGAGATCCGCTGGGATATCCGCCCCTCGCCCCGATTCGGCACGATTGAGGTGCGGGTTTGCGATTCGCTGCCCACTCTGCGCGAGGTCGCGGCGGTGTCAGCCTTTGTCCAATGCCTGGTTGAGGAGTTCTCCAGTTCACTGGATAGAGGAGAAGAGCTGCCCAGCATGCCGACTTGGTTCGTCCAGGAGAACAAATGGCGGTCCGCCCGTTACGGCCTGGAAGCCATCATCATCTTGAACCGCCAGGGCGACGAACTCCTCGTCACCGATCATCTGCCGGTTGTGCTGGACCGCTTGGAACCAGTGGCGTCCCGCCTTGGCTGCCTGGAGGAACTCTCATTCATCTCCGAGATCATCGCAACTGGTGCCTCCTACCAGCGCCAACGTGCCGTAGCTGGAGCCGCTAGGGGCGACCTCGGTGCCGTCGTCGCCTCCCTCGTAAACGAACTGCGGGCCAACCGCCCCCTGGCGCCCAACCTGTCCTCGCGCCCGGATCAGCAAATCAGCGGAAACCACGCCGCTTAGGCGGTCGTGGAGGCATTAACGATGGTTGGACACGGCGACTATGGTGCGCCCGGGTGATGTTGCCTGGTCCAACGACCGTAGGAGGGATGATTGAGGAATGAGACTTTTCGCGGCGATCAGACCGCCTCAGCCGGTGGCGGATCACCTGTCGGTGGCTCTGGCCAGCGCTTTGACGCCCAGCACTGACCGCTCGTCACCCCTTATTCCGCGGGCAAACTGGCACATCACCCTGGCCTTCTATGGCGAAGTGCCAACTGGGGGGCTTGACTCCTTGTCCGGGGCGCTAGCCGCGGAACTGATCCAGATGGCACCGTTCGAACTGGAATTGCGCGGCGCTGGTTGCACCCGCGGCAGAGTTGGCTGGGTCGGGGTTGGCGGTGACCTGGCCGCCTTCCGCCGCCTGGCCGCGACCGCCCGCGCTGCATGGCCCGGGACGGCTGGCGAACAGCGGCCGCACTTGACCATCACTCGGCGCGCTGACCGTACCCCGACCAGCGACGCACTGCGGGCTCTGTCAGTTTACGTGGGTCCTTCCTGGCCGGTCCACCAGGTCGAGTTAATCCGGTCCGATCTAGGCCAGGGTCCAGCCCGTCATCCCCTCTACACCACGTTGGCCACGCTCGCTTTGGCCTAAACCCCGCGCGCAACCACTCACGTGATCCTGCCCGAGGCGGTCTGTTAGGGCCCTTGTGGTTAGCGGTGGAGGACGCGACGGGCCAGGAAATTGCCTAGACCTTGGGCGATCTGCACTATCACCACTATGACGATTAGTGCCGCCAGCGTCACGTAGTTGTTGAACTTCTGGTAGCCGTAGCTGAGAGCGAAATCGCCCAGGCCGCCAGCGCCGACGGCTCCGGCCATGGCGGACATGTCGAGCACCCCGACAAACAGGAAGGTGTAGCCCAGGATCAACGGCGCCAGGGCCTCGGGGATCAAGATTCTGATCAGAACATGAAGGCGCGACGCACCCATGGCCCGTCCCGCTTCGATGACACCAGGATCGGCTCCCACCAAAGACTGTTCGACCAGGCGAGCCGCCGCCATGGAACAAATGATGACCATCGGGAAGATGGCGCCTTTTAGCTGGTACGAAGTGCCCATAACCAGGATCGTCAACGGCCTGATGGCAGTGATGAAAATGATGAAGGGGATTGGCCGGATGGTGTTCACCAGGACGTTGATGGACCAGAAGAGCGGCTTGTTGTCGAATAGTCCGCCCTTTCGGCTCGCGAACAGCGCCAAACCCAGGCCCAGACCGATCACGCCGCCGATCGCCAGGGCGGCGAGCACCATGTTGATGGTGGCCCCAGTCGCCTCAATCAGGCCGTCGGTCAAAGCTGGATCCCAGTGGTCTTTGGCCCAGATCGCGTCTGGGCCGACCAGACCGCCCGACCTGTATCGGGTAGGCGTGGATCCGGCCAGCACCATTGAATTCAACGCCGCGTTCATGAAGACGCCTCTTCGCCCAGCGACGGTTCGATCAATTCTTCC
>JAIRNM010000184.1 GCA_031258055.1 Bifidobacteriaceae bacterium | reverse complement strand
GTTCCTTCGCGGTCGGCCCCGGGCGCTGGGTTCACTGGGCCGGCCGGTTGCGTTTGCGCATGGAGTCTCCTCCGATCTGGATGACGACGCTGCGGTTGACGATCCGGTCGAGTAGCGCGTCGGCGACGATCTTCTCCTGGATCCGCTGGTGCCACTGGTCGGGGGGCAGTTGCGAGCAGTAGATCGTCGAGCCGGAGAATGAGCGCTTCTCAGCGATCTCGAGCAGCCGGTGAGAGCCTTCCGCGCCTGGCTGGGAGAGCATGAAGTCTGCTACAGGCGGGCTGTGCGGGCCAGGGGCCACTTCCCGAACGACACCGCCGCGTTGAAGTGCCTATACCTGGTGACCCGCTCCTTGGACCCCACAGGACGCGGCCGCAAGCGTTGGGCCAACCGGTGGAAGCCGGCACTCAACGCCTTCGCAGTCAGCTTCCCGGGCCGACTCGACCTGGCGGAGGACAACTAACAATGCAAACCCCACCCACCCTTATTGACATAGACCCCGCAGTCGCGGGACCTCGGCTAGTCAGCGGGGCGGTTAGGGGAAGCGTCGGCGGAGGCGGCGGTGTTGATTTTGGCGGCTAGCCGAGTGCCTTTCATGAATAGGACGGCGATCAGCGAAACAACTGACACACCTGCGGCGATGAGAAATAGCTGGCCGACTGAATCACCGTAGGAGGAACGAACCGCCTGGGCTACAGGCTGCGGCAACTGGGATAAGTCCATTGAGAGCGACTCGCCTTCGGCGGCGGCACCGGTCAACGGGTAAGTGACATCCTTGAGCAGAGCGACCCGTTCGCGCATGAGAGAGGCGACATGCGAAGCGAAGACGGAGCCGAGCACCTGGATGCCCAATGTGCCACCGAGCGAACGGAAAAACGTGACCACGGCGGAGGCGGCGCCAACGTCGTGGACCGAGACCGAGTTCTGGACCGCCAACACCAGGTTCTGCATGGTCATTCCCACACCCAAGCCGGTGATCAAACCGTAGATCGCGATCAGCCAAAGCGGGGTGCCGAAGCGCATGGTGGCCATCAAGCCGAATCCGACCATCAGGATGATTGATCCCGCCACCACAAACGGTTTCCAGACACCGACGCGCGAAACCCAGCGCCCTATGAAGATCGAGGAAAGCAGCACGCCCAGCATCATGGGGATCATCATCAGGCCAGCGGCGGTGGGCGAATAGCCGCGCGCCACCTGGTAGTACTGCCCCAAGAAAACCGAGGCTCCGAACATGCCGATCCCGACCGCGATGGACGCTATCACCGCCAGAGCGGTGGTCGGCTTGCGCATCAACCAGAGCGGGATGATCGGGTTGATCGCTTTCGATTCGACCCAGATAAACAGGGCGGTGGTCAGAGCGAAACCTCCCATCAGGGCGGCCGTCTGCCAGGAAGCGTAGGCGAAGGAATGACCCGCGAAAGAAATCCAGATCAGCAGCGAACAGACCGAAAGCGTCACCAGACCGGCGCCCAGCCAATCGACTGTAGTGTTCGCGCGGCCGACTTCCTTCGGCATTTTCAGTTGGAACTGGAGGACCCCGCCCGCTATGACCGCCAACGGCACCGCTGACCAGAAGCACCAGCGCCAGCCCAACCAGTCCACATCCACCAGGAAACCGCCCACCAGCGGCCCGACGACAGTCGCTATGGCGATAGTGGCGCCGGTGTAAGCCATATAGCGGCCACGCTCAAGCGGCGGGATGACCGAACCGATGATCGACTGGGTGAGCGACATCATGGCGCCCAGCCCCAAACCTTGAAAGGCCCTAAAAGCGATCAGGTAAACCGTTGACGGGCTGGCGCCGGACAGCACAGAGCCCAATATGAATATGGCCAGGCCAATCAAGAACAGGTTCTTCTTGTTGAACAGGTCGGACAGTTTCCCCCAAACCGGCGTTGAGGCGGTCGAAGCCAGGAGCGTCGCCGTCACGATCCAGGTGTACTGCTGTTGGGTTGAGCCCAGGGTGGCGGTGATAGTCGGCAGGGCGTTCGCCACCACCGTCCCGGCCACGTTGGCCACGAACATTGCCAGCAGCAGCCCGGACAGTATCCGCATGATCTGCTTATGGGTGTATTCGGGATAAGGCTCGTTGGCCTGTGCCGCCGTCTCAGGGAGGCCTTGCGGTTCAGTTGGCCGTGTTTCGCTGTTGGCGCTGTTCTTGGGTGTGTCCTGATCGGTCGCTTGGGTGTCTAGTTCGGTCGAGGTTTCGGAGTCCATATGTCGCGTGTCTTATCTCATTTTCGGTTGGAGCGGGCAGGTCGCAGTCTGGTTTCGCCGTCAGGGCGGTGGTCCGGTTGGATTCGGCTGGCCGGACGGGCCAGCCGGTCGGTTTTCCCAATAGGCGGCGATCCGTTCGAGAACAGCGGTGACGCGGGCGAGGTCGGCATCGGCAACATCAGCCAAGGCGGCCTGAAGTTCGCTGATCCGCTTATTCCAGACGCTATCGAGCGCCCGGCGGCCTTGATCGGTCAGAGCTACCAAACTGGCGCGGCCATCTTCCGGGTCGCGTGTGCGTTCAACCAAGCCGGTTGCTTCTAGCGCGGCGATTTGACGCGACAGAACGGACAGGTCCGAGCGGCTCTCCTCCGCCAGCGAGCTGATGCGCCGGGGCGACCGCTTGTCGAGCGCCGCCAAAGTGCTCAACTGCGTTCGGGTCAGTCGGCCCGCGTCCCAGGCAATGTTGCGCTTGAACGCTTTGACGACCCGAAAGGCGGACTCCAATAGCTGATGGAGCGGCTGCGGCGGCTGGGGGCAGCCCCCAAGAGCATGTGGAACGCTAGACACGGCGAGCCATCATAGGACGGTTGCTTGCAACATGCAACTACTTGGCTGGTTCCGTGCTCGGAAAGGGTGCGCGCCGAGGGCTGGCTCACCGAGCACTCCGCCCGCGACCTCATCTTGGCCCGCTACCTAGCCCACCAGCGCGAATATGCCCAAGATGCCGCCCGCCGCCTAGAGAGCGCGGCCGGGCAGCGGCGAATGCCGCTTGGCGCGGCGGCTGCTGGACAGCCCAGACATTGAAGTGGTCGGGGCGGACGGCCAGCTCCGCCATTCGGACCACCGGTTCGAGTGGACGCGCGAGCAGTTCCAGGCCTGGGCGCGGGCAGTCGCGGAACGGGCGAACCGACCGGTCGAGTTCGACGGCATCGGAACCTGGGACCAAGAATGCGGCCAGCCGACCCAAGTCGCGCTGTTCGGCGAGCCCAACCCGATCAGGGAGGACAGCGCTATCGGCGCGGACGGCGATATGGG
>JAIRNM010000182.1 GCA_031258055.1 Bifidobacteriaceae bacterium | reverse complement strand
CCGTCCCACAGCCAGCCGGTGTAGTTGACAGACACCGAGTCAGTCGCCGCGACCACAGCGCCGTCACCTTCTTTGAAGACTTCGCGCTTCAATTCGGTGGGCGGATCGGTGCCAGCGGGCACAACGATCGAGGGACGGCCGGACGGAGCTAGGACGACCGTTGGCAAGGCTGGATCAGTCGGGGTGATCGTTTCGCCCGGGGTGACCGTTTCCAAGGTCAAGGCCATCAGGTAGGTGACCGGCCCGTCTGAACTCTCCGATTCGCCGTCACTGCCGCCGGTCGCATTGGCTTGCCAGGCCACAATGATCTGAGCCCCGGCCGACTGGCCGACAGTAGCCCGATAGAGCACGTCCGACCCAGATACGCCGCTATCCAATTCATGGCTCAGCGGGACGCCAGCCTGATAAGTCGACTCAATCTCAGAGCCATCGGAACCCTGATAGTAGACGTAGTTGACGCTGATCCCGGAGCCAGCCGCGGCCGGCTCGCCGGACCCCTCCTTGACTACCTCCAAAGCGAAGGATTCGTCCAGCGCAAAAGGCGCCTCGAAATCCAATCCAGGCGGCTCGCCTTCGACCCACTCGACCTGGTCAAGGTTGGCCGATTCGCCCCCGCCTGACTTAGAGGCGCTGGCCGAGGCGTCACCGCCGCCGCTATCAGAGCCCGACGACCCGCAAGCGGAGACCAGCAACAACAAAGCTGTCGCGGTCGTGACAATCAGCCGTTTTCTCATGAAATCTCCCGGGGTCTCTCGCAGCGTAGATCCTGAACAAGCCAGTCTGGGCCAAAGGCCCACCTTACCTTACGAACCTCGCAACCGGGCAACCTGGTCAGCGGTCCGGGCTCCGCCACGCTAGCAGGTCGTCAGCGACCCAATCGGCCCAGCGGCGCACGCCGTCCCAGTCGCGGTAGTCGCCCGCTTTGACGCCGCTCATCCGCATCAGCGCCCGCTCAACTGGGCGCAAACCAGACAGTTCCATGCAGCCGCCGAAGAGCTTGACCGAGCGCGCTCCAATCCGTTTCCCCAGGTGGCGGGCTTCATATGGCGACTGACCAGCGGCCGCCGCGCTGGAGTCAAGCGGGCCCGAGCAGAACATGTAAACCGGGCGGGCGGGCAACTGTTCTCCCCAGCGATAACAAAACGCCGCCATCGCTGGCAGCACCTTATTGGAGTAGATGCCGCTGCCCACCACCACCGCGTCGAAACCTTCTAGGGTGGTGATTTTCTCCGGCGCCAAAAGGACCGTCTCAATTCCGTGCTGCGCGATCTGCCCGGCGATGGCGCGCGCCACCTCCACGGTGGACCCATGTTTGGAGGCCACAGTGATTAGGGCTTTCATCGCTTATCCAACCTGTTGGGAGTGCTTGACGATCACCTGCGCTTGACATTAGCGTCCCGACCAGCCTTAACACAAAGACCTCTGGCCGGTGGCGGCCATTTTCGCAGCCAAAAACACTCATTTCGTGACCAAAATCACATTCCGGCCGTTCCCCTGGCCACCATTACAGCGGCAAGCTCGGCGCCGCCGCCGTGGTAGGGTCGGGCCGTGTTTTTGGGCGTTATTCCGTTTGAGCGGTTGGCGCCAACTCCACGAATGAGTCGCCGCGACTGACCGCGCCCCGATATTTCGGCGCGGCGCCCCGCCACCAGCGCCGGAAAGGCTGACACCTTGATCGAGCTACAAGACCTCCGAAAAGAATTCCAGACTAAGACCGGGCCCGTTACCGCCTTGGACGGTATCAACTTGACGGTGCCCGATGCCGCCGTCCACGGCATCGTCGGACCGTCCGGTGCCGGGAAGTCAACCTTGATCCGCTGTTTGACGCTGCTGGAGCGGCCCACCGCGGGGGCGGTGAAGATTGGCGGCGAGAACCTGGCCGCCCTGCCGGAAAAGCAATTGCGCGGCCAACGGCGGCGTATCGGCATGGTTTTTCAGCACGTCAACCTATTCGACTCGCGTACCGCACGGGACAATGTGGCTTATCCGCTGCGCGTGTCAGGGCTCAACCGCGCGAAATCCCGGGCTAGGGCCGGGGAATTGCTGGAATTGGTCGGCTTGGCTAACCGAGGCGATGCCTATCCGGCCCAACTATCAGGTGGCCAGCAGCAGCGGGTCGGGATAGCGCGGGCGTTGGCCTCCAATCCCTCCGTGCTGCTCTGCGATGAGCCCAGTTCCGCCCTCGATTGGGCTACCACCCGCCAGGTCCTAGAGGTCATCAAAGACATCAACCAGGCGCTCGGTTTGACCATTTTGATCATCACCCACGAGATGGCGGTTGTCCGGCAGGTCTGCGACTCCGTTTCGCTGTTGTCGAAGGGACGAATTATCCAATCTGGCCCAATCGCGGAGGTCGTGACCGATTACGGCTCTCAGCTAGCGCGTGACTTGATCCCGCTGGCAGTGGCGCCGGTTGGCGAGTCGAGGGCTCAATTGGAGGTTTCCTTCTCCTCCGCCGACTTTTCGATCCGGCAAGTCCTGCGGTTGTTGGCCGATCTGGGCTCCGACACCGCCATTGAGGCTGGCACTCTGGAAACGCTGGCCGGCCAACGAGTGGGACGCTTTCAATTGGTGGTGGGTGTCGCAGCACGCGAACGGGTGAAGGGCCAACTGCGTGAGGCCGGACTGTATGTAGCCGAAAGCGAGGCGGCGAAATGACGGCGGCGAGCGTGCTGGCAGTGATTGACCGTGGCAGTTACCTGAACAACACGGACTTCACTTCACGCATCTGGGAGGCTCTGGGCGGAACCCTGGGGCAAGTCGCCATTTCCTGTCTGGTGGGCGTGATTGTGGGGTTGCCGTTAGGCCTGGCCGTGTGGTTGACGGCGCCCGAAGGGCTCAGACCGGGCCGGATCTTCAACCGGGCGTTGAACCTAGTGGTGGACCTGGGCCGGGCCATCCCGTTCATCGTGTTGATGTTGCTGTTGATCAGTTTCACCCGCTGGCTGCTCGGTTCGACGGTCGGCTGGCAAGGCGGAATCCCCGCTTTAGCGATTGGTTGTATTCCTTTCTACGCCCGGCTGGCTGAGAACGCGATTCGCCAGGTGCCGGTCGGCAAGATCGAAGCGGCTCAGATGGCGGGCGCCTCGCGCTGGCAAATCACGTGGTCGGTGGCGGTGCGCGAGGCGCTGCCGGGCTTGGTGGCGGCGGCCACGGTGACCTTCATAACATTGATTGGCTACTCCATGATCACGGGCACGATTGGGGCCGGCGGATTGGGCGACCTCGTTTACAACTGGGGATACACCCGCAATATGCCAGATATCTTCGTCATGGTTGTTGTGATCGTGTTGGCTCTTGTCGAAGCCGTCCAGTTGCTGGGCGACCTAGCCGTGCGCAAACTAGACCACAGCCGATGAACTAATAGCTAAACAACTGGCAGCGATACGAATCGCGGGGAAAGGAATGTAGAGACCATGAGAAGATTTTCGGCGAGAACTGTGGCGATTGGCCTGACGGCCGCAGTCGCCCTGACTCTGGGCGCTTGCGGCAAGGCGGACGAGGAAACCGGCTCAAAGACGGACGAGGGGGCAGGGGCCACCGCAGAGGTCGTCAAGCTGAAAGTGGGCGTCAGCCCGGTGCCGCACGGCGAGATCCTCGGCTTCGTCAAGGACAACCTGGCCGAAGCGGCCGGGTTAGACATTGACATAGTCGACTACCAGGATTACATCCTGCCGAACACGGCATTGAATGAGGGAGACCTGGACGCCAACTATTTCCAGCACAAGCCTTACCTGGACTCGCAAGTGGAGGAGTTCGGCTACGACTTCTATGGCTTCCCGGGGATCCACATTGAGCCG
>JAIRNM010000115.1 GCA_031258055.1 Bifidobacteriaceae bacterium | reverse complement strand
CATCGGCAACGGCGGTGTGCCCCCAGACCGCCTTGAATAGTTCCCGTTTGGGGACCGCCTGGCCGGGCTGTGCCGCCAAGCGGGCCAGTAAGCCATATTCGACCTGTGTCAAGGCAAGGGCTCCGGTCGGGCCGAAGGCGCGCTCCAAGCTGAAGCGGACCGTGATCCGCCCGAAGGAGAATTCGTCGGCGCGGATTTCCGGGCTGGCCGCTCGCGCGGGGCTACCCGAGTTCGGTCCGCCGCCGTTGAGACCACTGAAGTAGACCGGGCCGCGAGCATGGCCCGGGCCGCCAGCGCGGCCGATTCGCCGCAGCACCGCTTGAACCTTGGCGTGCAGGACAGCCAAGGAATACGGCTTGGCGATGTAATCATCGCCGCCCACACCGAGGCCTAAGAGGATGTCATCGTCGCCGCCACCACGGGCAGAGATGAACAGGATCGGCACATCACTGTCGCGGCGCAAGCGGCGGCAAAGCGAGAAGCCCGATTCTCCCTCCAAGTTGATGTCAAGTAGCACCAAGCCGACATCGTGATTCGCCAGAAAAGCCAGCGCGCCAGCGGCGTCTTTCACCCAGGCGGCACTGGTGCCAAGCATTGTGAAGTACTCGACGGTCGCCTCGGAGAGCGCCGCCTCGTCATCGACCACCAAGCAGTCAATCTTTGGTCGATCCGTCATTAGGCTCCTAGCCGCGCGGGGTGAGTTCGCCTGCCCTTGCCGCCACCACAATACTGCCCACCCCATCCGGGCCCAGTCTGGCGACGCAGCGGCGTTTCGGTTGGCGTCCCACTCATCACAGCCGGACTAAAGACTTGACCTCGGGTGCTTACTGCCTCCCGACCGCGCATGGTCCTCCGAGGACGTCCATCCGGGCTTGTGTCTTGCCTGTCAGACCAGGGCCATCTCCAAGGTCGGCGCAGTGTAGAATCGCGCGGGTTATCCCGCCGACTCTAACTGATGCCAAAACGTCGCGGGAGCATCGAACAGGAGGTCTGGGTATGGAGCAAAGCGTCGAGAGTAAGACTGGCACCCGAGCCCTGATCGAAACCGGCGTTTTCACTGCGCTCTACGTAGTTGTTTTGGCCGTATTTGGGCAGCTAGGCGCTTTGGTGCCGATCCTCCAAGTGCTCGGGCCGCTCTACATCCCGTTCGTCTGCGGCGTTCCTTTCATGCTGTTCGCGGCCCGCGTCAAGACCTTTGGGCAGATCACGATCATGGGCGTACTGGCCGCCGCATTGGTCTTCCTGACCGGCCAATCGTGGGTGATGCTGGTGCTCGCCGCCGTTCTAGCGCCCGCCGCTGACCTGATCGCTAAGGCCGGCGACTATAGGCGGTTTACCTTCACCCTGGTGGCCTACGTGGTGTTCTCAGAGATGCTGATCGGCATGGTGGTACCGCTGTTCTTCCTGCGCCAGAGTTTCATCAGCCGTATTGGCAAGCGGCACGACTCCGCTTGGGTGGATACTTTGGTGAATTTGACCCCTCCTTGGATGTTCTGGGTCATGATCGTGATGATTGCCGTTGGCGCCGTCGGCGGCGCCTTCCTGGGCCGGGCGTTAACCCGCA
Source organism: Bifidobacteriaceae bacterium (assembly GCA_031258055.1). GTDB lineage: Bacteria > Actinomycetota > Actinomycetes > Actinomycetales > WQXJ01 > JAIRTF01. The sequence goes on along the minus strand of JAIRNM010000115.1, from coordinate 9,958 downwards.
AGCATTTCCGTCCGGCCGGACTCGCCTAAGGTGCCCGTTTCGGTTGGCTTGGCTTACACCGGCCGCCCTCGTACTCACCTCGATCCGCGTTCAAAGCTGGCGTTCTTCATCGCGGTCAACACCATTGGCCTAGGCGCGGCCTTCTCTGGTTCCGGCGCCGCTGCCCGCGTTGCGGTGACCGTCCTGCTCGCGGTCCTGTTGGCGGCCGAAGGAGCGTGGCTTTGGTCGGCCAGCGCCGTAGTGGTGACGACGGTCGGCCTGATGGTTTACGCCTGGCTACCACCGGTCGGTTGGGCGATGCCGCTCGTCGGCCTGGTCAACCTAATGGCCCGGTTCTGGCCGGTCGTGCTGATGGGCTGTTATGTAATCTCCACCACCACCGTCTCGCAGTTCATCGCCGCTTTGCGCCGCCTGCACCTTCCGGCCTCTTTCACGATCCCCTTTGCGGTGGTGATGCGGTTCCTACCGACCTTGGCGCAGGAGTCCTCCGGGATCTCAGAAGCGCTGCGCTCACGCGGATTGCGGTTGGGGGCGGTCAAGCCCCACACCTGGCTTGAATACCGGTTGGTGCCACTAACTATGCGAGCGGTCGCGATTGGCGACGAATTGACCACGGCCGCTCTCGCTCGTGGCTTGGACCGGACCGTGGAGCGAACCAGCCTGGCCCGGATCGGCTTTGGCCCCGCCGACTGGCTGGTGCTGACCGCCGCGCTGACTGTCATCGCGATCTGGGCTCTCGCCCCCTGGACGCCCATCGACCCGGCTGCCGGGAAGTGAAAGCCGCGAGCCGAGCCATGATTGACCTGCAAGACGTCTCCTTCCGCTACGGCGATCCGGACCTAGCGGAGCCAGGCGCCAAGCTGCCCCTAGCCTTGGACGGCGTGAGCCTTAATGTGGCGGCCGGAGAGGTGGTGGTCCTGGCAGGAGCCTCCGGCTGTGGCAAGACCACTGTCACTCGCTTGGTCAACGGACTACTGGCCGGTCGCGGCGTTGCCACAGGCAAGATCCGGGTCAGTGGCCTGGATCCCGCTTCCACTCCGACCGCCCTCCTGGCCCGGCGGGTTGGATCGGTTTTCCAAGACCCCAGAACGCAGTTCTTTACTACCGATGTCGCTTCCGAACTCGCCTTCGGCTGCGAGAACCTAGCCGTCCCGCCTGGTCAAGCGGCGGAGCGCGTCGCCCAAGTCACCGCCGATTGGGACCTGGCAGGACTCCTGGACCGATCTGTTTTCGCCTTGTCTGGCGGCCAGAAGCAACGGGTCGTCTGCGCGGCAGTCGAGGCCCTGTCTCCATCGGTGCTGGTGCTGGACGAGCCGTCCGCCAACCTTGATCCGCCTTCAACGGCTCGTTTAGCCGAATTCATTGCCCGCTGGAAGGCCCAGGGCAAAGCTATCTTGGTGGCCGAACACCGGCTCGCCTACCTGGCAGCGGCGGCAGACCGCTTCATCATCCTCAAGGCTGGGCGCGTCACGCACCGATTGACCGCCTCCGAAGCTCGGGCCCTGGCGCCACAAGCCTTCGCTGACCTGGGCTTGCGGCCGCTCGAATCCGGCCAACACCCTAGCTGGGCGACTGACCAATCGCCGCTCAGCCCGCCGCCGGTCGACCCGGCGAGCGACCGGATTGAACTGCGGGACGTTGCCTACTGGCGCCCCCACCGAGGTCGGCGCAAACGGGCCAGGCAGGTGCTCGGCATCGACCGTCTGGACTTCCTGAAGGGCGAAACGGTCGCTCTGACCGGCGCGAACGGCTCCGGCAAGACAACCCTGCTGCGCTGGCTGGCAGGAGTCGCTGGCGGTGGGCGCGGCCAGTTGCGTGTGGATGGCGAGGTGTGGCGCGCCCGGCAGCGGCTGGGGCGGGTCGCCTTGGTTGGGCAAGAGGTCAGCCGCCAGCTCTTCGCCGACACCGTCCAGGGCGAGTTGCGGCTGGCCGAACGGCGGTTACCGGCCGATTCCGTCCAGGCGATCCTCGACCGCTTGGACCTCGGCCATCTGGTGGACAGACATCCTTTGACCCTCTCATCCGGGGAACGGCAACGCTTGGCGATCGCGGCGGCGCTGGCGCAGGAACGTCCCATAGTGGCCCTTGATGAGCCAACCAGCGGCCTGGACCTAGCACACATGTCGCAGGTGGCGTCGGGGATCAAGGAGTTGGCCGCGTCTGGCCGGACCGTTCTGGTGGCAACGCACGACCGCGACTTGTTAGCGGCCTGCGCTCAGCGGGTGGTCAAACTCGACCAGGGCCGGGCTTGAGCACCGGTGCCCGCGAGCAGCCGTCACCGCCCGGTTACGGTCAGTCAGGCTCAAATCAGTGGGTCGGCGGTTTGGGCGGAGCGAGGACTAGCTCCGCGAATCGATCGGCGGCGGTGGACACCTGATCCCAGTCGGTGTACTCGATATCGGCGGTGGGATCGGTGACACCGCCGGTCAGACGCATGATGAACCTGATCATTACTGCGTCGAACCAGCGATAGCGCTGGTATTGGAGGGCTCCGGCCACCACCTCGGTTAAGGTCGGACGCCAAGCGGTTTGTTCGAGGAATTTCCGGGTGTAAACGTGAACGGCTGGGTCGCGCTTTTCAGGCGTCCGGGCTGTCAGTGAAACGGTCATGAGCAGACTGGGCGAGGCCTCGAGAAAGGCGGTGTGCCGAACCAGCAGGCGACGCGCCCGCTTATCGAAGTGCCCGTAGCGAACCGAAGCGACCAACCCGAAGGCGCCGTGCCTGGTTGGGTCGACTGCCGTGTCGCGGGTTAATGGCTCCAAGTCCGCGCCAATCCCCCGGTCCGAAAGCACGGCGGCGACCGCGCGCGCTATCTTCTCGCTTTGGCCAAACCGGCTGCTGTAAACGATCAGCGCTCGATGCGACGGCGGTTCAGCTAGTGGCTGGTTGGACATAGTGACCTCTCCAGTTGGGAATGGCGGGTTGTCTGAGCCCGACTAATGCTAGTGGTCATGGATGGCTTGTCGCGCGGCGTGCATCGGCCATGGAGGTCGCCACAGACCCATCCAGGTCGTTGGGGTCAGTTAGCGGGGGCTAGGACTACGCGGGAACGCGGGCGGTCAGCCAATTCGGCGGCCAGGTCACGGACCTGTCCTTCTGTGACAGCGTTGACGCGGGAAATGATTTCCTCAACCGGCGGCAGTTCGCCCATCAGGGTTTCGGAGCGCCCGAGCCGGTTCATTAGGGCGTACGGTTCCTCTAAGGCGAGCAGAGTCGCGCCAGTGATCTGGCCCTTGACTCGATCCAACTCGCCTGGCGCCAACCCATCGTGAGCGAGCCGCGCCCACTCCACTTCCATCAACTCGCCGACCGCCGCGCTGGCCGAAGGAGCGCAAGCGGCATAGACACCGAATGAACCGGTGTCGGAATGAGACGAAGTGAAACAGTAGGTCGAATAGGCCAGGCCCCGCTTCTCGCGAATCTCTTGGAACAAGCGCGACGACATGCCGCCGCCCAAGACCGACCCGAGCACCGCTAAGGCATGGCGCCGCTCATCGGTGGCATTCAGACCCTCGCAGCCGATCAGCACTTGGGCTTGTTCGACCGAACGGCCGAGCGAGACAATCTGGCCGGTCGACGGCAACGCCACAGCCGGGCTGGTTGGCCTCAGCGGCGTCGGTTCATGCGGGCCGAACGACTCCAGCCCCCAGCCGCCAGCCGTCAGCGCGGCCGAAACCGCCTCCACTACCGCCTCATGTTCGAGGCGCCCAGTCGCTGTCACGACCAAGTTCCACGGCCGGTAATGGCGCTGATAATGGTCCCAAACCGAATCACGGCTGACCGCTCTGATATCCTCCGGGCGACCACCGATTGGCCGCCCCAAGGGGTGACCCCCGTAAACCGCCGCGGCGAAAGCCTCATGCGCCACATCGGCTGGATCGTCCTGGTTCATCGCCAGTTCTTCCAGGATCACGCCGCGTTCGTTCTCGAAGTCGAGCCGGTCGAGCACCGATGACGTCAGCATGTCGGCCAGCAGCTCTATAGCCAAAGGCGCGTCCGACCCGAGCACCCGCGCGTAATAGCAGGTCGACTCCTTAGCGGTGGCGGCGTTGAAATCGCCGCCAACGGCGTCGAAAGCGGCCGCTATGGCTTGGGCGCTGCGAGTGGCCGTGCCCTTGAACAACAAATGCTCCAGGAAATGAGTCGAACCGTGCTGGCCGGGCGCCTCATCCCGGGAACCGACCACCACCCAAAAGCCGATGGCGAAAGACTGCGCGTCCGGCTTGCCCTGAGTTAGGACACGCGCGCCGGTCGGTAGAACACTTGATTCGACTGGACGGTCGGCGCCAGAGGCGGTCCGCTCGGCGCTGTCTTGGCGCTTCACTCCTCGTCGCGGTCCTCGCTGTGAATGTGGGTGTGACGCTCCCGCCGACGGCGCGAACGCGCTCCGCGATCATCTCCACTAGCAGCACCAGAGCTACCCGGGGCGGCGCTGGCTTTGGCGGCCTCAGCCCCAGCGACGGCATCGTCCACTACGGCATGTAATGAAAGCTTGCCGCGCGGATCGATCTCCGCGACCTCAACCTGCACCTTCTGACCGACCTGGAGGACATCCTCGACGTTCTCAACCCGGCGGCCACCAACCAAGCGGCGAATCTGCGAAATGTGCAGCAGCCCGTCTTTGCCGGGCGTGAGCGAGATGAAGGCGCCGAAGGTGGTCGTCTTGACCACGGTGCCAACGAAACGCTCACCGATCTCCGGCATCTGCGGGTTGGCGATGGCGTTGATCTGCGACCGGGCCGCCTCAGCCGAGGGACCGTCGGTAGCGCCAATGTAAACGGTGCCGTCATCCTCGATCGAGATGTCAGCGCCAGTCTCATCTTGGATCTGGTTGATCATCTTGCCCTTCGGGCCAATCACCTCGCCAATCTTGTCAACCGGAACCTTCAACGTGATGACACGCGGCGCCAGCGGGCTCATCTCATCGGGACCGTCGATAGCGGCTTGCATCACCGACAAGATGTGGAGGCGGGCCTCCTTGGCCTGAGTCAACGCGGCCGCCAACACCGAAGCGGGAATACCATCCAACTTGGTGTCCAACTGGATAGCGGTGACGAATTCTGAGGTGCCCGCGACCTTGAAATCCATGTCGCCGAAGGCATCCTCGGCACCCAGAATGTCGGTCAACGCGGCGTAACGGACCTCGCCCTCGACTTGGTCGCTCATCAGGCCCATAGCGATCCCGGCGACCGGCGCTTTCAGCGGCACACCGGCGTTGAGGAGCGACAGCGTCGAAGCGCAAACCGAACCCATCGAAGTCGAGCCGTTCGATCCGAGTGCCTCAGAGACTTGACGGATGGCGTAGGGGAACTCCTCACGCGAGGGCAGCACCGGCAAGAGCGCCCGCTCAGCCAGCGCCCCATGACCAATCTCGCGCCGCTTGGGGCTGCCGACCCGGCCGGTCTCTCCCGTCGAATAGGGCGGGAAATTGTAGTTGTGCATATAGCGTTTGTGCGTGACGGGGCTGAGCGAGTCGATCTGCTGTTCCATGCGCAGCATGTTCAGCGTGGTGACGCCCAAAATCTGGGTTTCGCCGCGTTCGAATAAAGCCGACCCGTGAACCCGCGGCAGGACTTCGACCTCCGCCGACAGTGTCCGAATGTCACGCAGCGACCGGCCGTCGATGCGTTTGCCTTCTTTGAGGACGCGCTCACGCACTAACTGCTTGGTGAGGGCTCGCACCGCTGCGGCGATCTCTTTCTCCCGCTCGGGGAAGTTCGCTTCCAAAGCTCCCAGCGCCTCGTTCTTGATCTCATCGAGGGTGGTTTCGCGTTCCTGCTTGTCTGCGATCTGGATGGCGTCAGCCAGCTTGGCGCTGACCACCTGCGCGGTCGCGTCGTAAGCGTCCGGCCGGTAGTCGGGGAAGAGTGGGAACTCTTGCGTTTCCTTCGACACCTGGTCGGCGAGGCGCTGCTGGGCCAGGCACAGTTCCCGCAGGAACGGCTTGGCCGCTTCCAGACCGGCCGCCACGACCTCCTCCGTCGGCGCTGGCGCGCCCTGATGTTTGATCAGGTCCCAGGCCTTTTCGCCGGCTTCGGCTTCGATCATGGCGATGGCGACATCGTCACCCACTATCCGGCCCGCCACGACCATCTCGAAGACCGCCCGCTCTCGTTCCGACCAGCGCGGGAAGGCCACCCACTGGCCTTCGATCAGGGCCACCCTGGTGCCGGCCACCGGGCCGGAGAACGGCAGTCCCGATATTTGGGTCGACAACGAGGCGGCGTTGATAGCCAGCACGTCGTAGGCGTCTTCCGGGTCGATCGCCATGACTGTCTCCACCACCTGGACCTCATTGCGCAGGCCCTTGACGAACAGCGGCCGCAGCGGCCGATCAATCAACCGGCAGGCCAGGATCGCGTCGGTGGTCGGACGTCCTTCCCGCCTAAAGAAGCTGCCGGGTATCCGTCCGGCGGCGTACATCCGTTCCTCCACATCTACCGTCAACGGGAAGAAGTCGAACTGTTCGCGCGGGTGCTTACCGGCTGTGGTGGTGGACAAGACCATCGTCTCGTCGTCCAGGTAGGCGGCGATCGCGCCGCCCGCTTGTTTGGCCAAACGGCCGGTCTCGAACCGGACTTGGCGTTGGCCGAAGGCGCCGTTATCTATGGTCGCCTCTGAGAATTTGATTTCGGGACCCTCCATGGGTGCCCTCCTTTAGCTCTTAACTTGAGGCCCGGGTCGCGTTTCGCAGCGCGGACGCCTGGGCCGCGGGTTGTGAGCCAGGGCCTCCCGCGCGGTCTTCGATCGAGGCTCACGTAGTCCCACCGGAACACCTTTTTTGGCCGATGCCGTCGGGCCCGGTTAGCAACAAACGGTACGTTCGCGGCGGCTACGGAAGCCACTACCGAGGACCGCGATCTGGCGAGAATTCGGTCCTGGCTGATTGCACTATGTAATTTACGCCTTTTCAGGCATCAGCGCCGCAGGCCCAGCCGCTTGACGATAGAGCGGTACCGCTCGACATCAATCCGTTCCAGGTAGCCCAACAGGCGCCGACGCTGACCCACCAGCAAGAGCAGACCACGCCTTGAATGGTGGTCGTGAGTGTGCTCCTTGAAGTGTTCGGTCAGGTCCTTGATGCGCTGGGAAAGCAGCGCGATCTGGACTTCCGGCGAGCCGGTGTCGCTTTCATGCGTACCGTATTCGGCGATGATCTTGGCCTTGGTGGCGGAATCGAGCGGCATGGCTCTAGTTCACTCCTTAGTTGCTGGTAGTTGCGCGGAGCACCGGGGCTGATTCACCCGGGCACTGGAAACCGCGGCCGTTAGACGGCAAGCCACTACCTTAGCATTAGCCCAGCCGACGGCACGGGCGGAGTGAGCTTGGGGGTGTCAGAGCACGCTCTTGCCGGCGATGTGAAGGACCGCGTGACGGGCAAAAGTCATGGTGCGCGCGACTGCCACCCCGATAATCAACTCGGGGTAGTTGCCGCTGAAGAAGCTCCCCGAGCAATCACCAGCGGCGTACAAGGACGGTATGACGTTGCCTTCCGTGTCTTTGACCTCCATGTCAGGGGTGATGGTCAGGCCATCTATGGTGGTCAGAAGGGAGCCGCCCAACGTCACGCCGTAGAATGGTGGCTCTTTGATCGCGGACAGCCTGAAGGCCTCCTTGCCGAAGTCCTCGTCAACACCCTTGTCGAAGAGTTCGTTGTAGCGCTCGACCGTAGCCGTGAAAGTGTCGACCGGTAGCTGGAGTTTCTCCGCCAGTTCCTCAATGCTCTCAGCTTTGACCACCGCCCCCGCCTCCATCTCGGCGGCAAAAGCCGCGTCCGGGTCCCCTTCGCTCATCGCCAGGATGAACGGGCCGATCTTAGAGCAGCCGACCGTTTGGAAGCGCATCGAATCAGCCAGGCAGTTTCGGTCGAAGACTTGGACGTAGGTTCCGTTCCGGCGCAGCGAGGCGGCGTGGGTGATGAAATCGTAGGGCGTCGACTCGTTGGCGAAGCGCCGACCGTCCTGGTCCACCTTGAGGAAAGGTTGGCTGCCGAACATGAACTGCATGATCGGACCGGGGAAGGCATCGCCCACGTAGCCGGCCGCCATGCCCGGAGGGACGGCCCCCCGGTCGAAGATCATCGCCGTGGCCTCGGGGTCCCGCTGGGCGCCGATGTGCAAGGCGGCACGCTGGCCTGAGCCATCGTTGCCCGGATTGAATGAGTTGGCGGTGCAGCACCGCGGCACGACCGGGTTGAGGGTTTCCATCATCACTCGGTTGTCGGCGTAGCCACCGGTCGTCAACAATGTGTTCTTGGCATTGATCTGAACGTAACCAGCGGTCGTCTCAAAAACCCCGCCTGTCACCGCCCCGCCGTCTTCGCGCAACAGTTTGACCAGGCGGTGCTCGAATAGAATCTCGTGGCCCGCGTCGACGATCAGCTTCTCCAAGGCCTCGTTACGCATAAGGGGCGGATCGGACATTCCGGGAAAAGCGGTTGGCAGACCGTTCTCGCTCTTATACATGTGCTGCAGCTCGGGGATGTAATAGGGGCTATCGGGGGTCATCGCGGTGTCCAGGAAATACTCCGGCCCATGCACCTCGTCCAGCCAATCGATCAATTTGGCGCTCTCGTTGATCCAGACCTTTATGACTTCTTGATCGCACTTGTAGGAGGCGTAGCGCGAGAGTTCGAACAGAACGCGCTGCGGATCCACCTCAATGCCGGCCTCCTTGGTGTAATGGGAGTTCACCGCGCCCACCCAGATGCGCGTCTCGCAAACAACCGAGTTCTTCTCGGCCAGAAGGAAGTCCATCCCTTCTTGGGCGGCGGTCGCCGCGGCCACCAGACCCCCGTTGCCGGCGCCCACGATCAACAAATCGGTCTCCAACGTGCTAGCGATCTCGCTGGCGGGAATCTCGGGCGCGACTCCCAACCAATCGTCGGCGCCGGCCTGACCGCTTGCGTCCCGGCCCGTGCCAGCGGATTGCTGGCCGCCCGGTTTCTCCGGCGAGCAGGCGGCAAGCGCGCCGGCCCCGACTAACGCGCCCGCGGCGAATGTGCCGGCAACGAAACCTCGCCGGGAAAGCCTTAATGCGCCGTTTTCGGTATTGCGGTTTCGCATCATTCCTCCGTTAATCATTAGAAGTCTTGTACTTGGGTCCTTACCTTTGGTTGAACTGTAACCAGGCGGGCCGGTCACCGGTTCACCCCAGCGACGTGAAATCGCCGACTCCGCTGACAGGGGTAGCTGGCGATGAGAATCGCGCCCGCGTCATCGCCCGTGCTTTTCACCCTCACGGGGTGAGAGCGTGCGATTATGGCTGGTCTACCATGGCTCTAAGCAGCCGCGACGCGAACACCAGCAGGGTCGGATGACCGCTCTAGGTCAGGAGCGCAGGTCTCAAAAGGAGCAGCTAAAGTGCCAGAACCGGCAAACCCGCGCGGGGTCGCGTCGGCGCTTCGGAGCCAGAGCGCGCAGGTGCTACGTTGCTTTCTGGCCACTTTGCTCATCACCTTGAGCAAATGGGCTCTTAACGCCCGGGTCTTTCCCTCATTTGACTCCATAATGCCGGAGATCCGCGACATCTCCACCCTGTTCAGCGCTGTGGCGTTGGTCACCTTGGCGTTCGTGGCCTATAACGCCTCCTGGATTATCCACGAGCGGCCGATGACGGCGGCGGCCGTCGGAGGAATCATCCTTGGCCCTGGCTTAACCGCGCTGGGCGTGGCCGAACACTCGGCTTGGACGGTGCTGCTGGGCTCCTGTCTTTCCGCCTTCAGCGGTAGCTGGGCCCTGCTTATGTGCGCCTTAGCGTATGTCAGCCTCCGACCCGATTTGCGCGTCTATTGCATAGTTGGCGGTTTTGCGGCTTCCTACCTGATCGCGCCGCTGCTGCCAAGATGGACCCATTTTGGTTTCGCTTTCCTTGCCGTTGCCAGCGCCGCCGCAGTCCTTCTCATCCGCCGCTACACTCTGCCCACCTTCAAGGCGGTGGCCGAAAACGAACCGCCGG
>JAIRNM010000163.1 GCA_031258055.1 Bifidobacteriaceae bacterium | reverse complement strand
CGGCCAGCACCGGCGCTACCTCTTCGACTGTCCCCCACTGGCCACACTGTCCGCAGCGCCCCGACCATTTCAACGGCCGGGCACCGCAGGCAGAACACTGATAACTGGCTTTGGCTCCTCGCCCTGTGGTTGACATAGAAAGAACCTATAGTCCATCTCTGACACCGTTCTGACCAGGTAATTAAGGCCGAGCGGAGTCCTGGCGCGGTTGGCGCGGGCGGGCCAGACGGCATCGGCCAACACCCGGCCAACCGCCTGGACAGCGTGGCGGCAAGGACCCCGACCGGCGGCGGCGGTAAGTTGAACAGGTGCGGTCCATCACCCTTCCCATCGGTACCGAGTTGGGCGGCTACGTGCTGGCCGGGGTGCTCGGGTCGGGTGCGTCCGGGACCGTCTACCGGGCGCGGGACGCCGACGGCTTGGCGGTGGCGCTGAAACTGTTGCACCCATCGGTGGCCGCTGACGTCGCCTCCCGCCGCCGCCTTCGCCGCGAAGTCAAGGCCCAACGGGCTATCCGCTCGCCCTTCGTGGCTGGGGTCGTGGACGCCGAACTGGAAGGGGCCGAGGCATTCGTCGTCACCGAATTGATCGAAGGGACCTCGCTGGCGCGCGACATAGCTCAAAATGGCCCTTGGGAACCGGCCGACCTGGCGGTGTTGGCCCGCGATCTGGCTGGGGCCCTGGACGCTGTTCACAACGCCGGTGTGCTGCACCGTGACGTCAAACCGGCCAACGTGGTGATCAGCAAACAGGGCCGCCCAGTCCTGATCGACTTTGGCATAGCCCAGGACTCGGAAGACGGGCGGTTGACCGCGGTCGGCTTGGTGGCGGGCACGCCCGGGTTTGTCTCGCCTGATCTGCTGCGCGGCGCCGACCCGTCCGCCGCCTCCGATCACTGGGCGGCCGCTGCCCTCCTACTCAACGCCGCGACCGGGCGCCAGCCGTTCGGCACCGGAACAGTCGAAGCCGTTTTGGCGCGGGTATTGGACGGGCTGGCGGACTTAGATGGCCTGCCGGAACCGATCGCCCGCGCTTTCGAGCGGGCGCTGACCCCGGATGCCGCAAGCCGGCTGACCCTGGCTCAGTTGGCGGATGCCCTAGATCCCGCCGCTGCCAATCCGCTTGACCCTGACCTAGAGCCGACCGCTGCACCGACCGAAGCTCTCTTGCCGCCGACGCGTCTAGCGGCCTTGGAGCCATGGACAGAACCGGTGGCGCCGCCTTGGCGGTCGCCTCGCCGTGTCGATTACCAGACCTGGTTGGAAGATCGCCGCGCGAGCCAAGCCGTGGTGCCTTCCTACCCGCCCGGGTCTGTCCCGGCACAGGCACCAGCGCCCGATGCCGTCACCCCGCCCCAGCCTTATCCCTCACCGCCGGCCCCGCTACGCATCCTGACGATTGGAACCTGGGCTGTGGCCGGGGCTTTGGCCTTGTACTGGCCGTTGGCGGTCTCAATCGTCGGCGCGGTTTGTCTGGTGGTAGCGCGCACAGTTTGGGTAGCCATCGAATCAATCACGGCGCGGCGTTACCGGCGCGGTCGGCGCCCGTCCGATCACACCCGGACCGCCTTAGGGGTGCCTTGGTATTTCTTGCGCGGGCTAGGCGGCTCTCTGGCGGCCTTGACCCTAGCCGGGCTGCTCGGTTGGGCTGGCTATATGGTGGCGACTCGCGTCGCCGGGGCGCCAGAAACCGAGACGGCAGCCGCCTCAGTCGCGGCCGGGTTGCTGCTGGCCTGGTGGGGGCCATCTTCGGAAGAAACTCGCAGCGGTGAGCGCGCCATCCTTCGGGCCGTCCTGGCGCCGCGCTGGGCGCGCTGGCTCACGGCCCTGGCCACCTGGCTGGCAGCCGCCGGACTCATCGCCCTTAGGCTCACCCACCTGTAGCTTGGCTGGCCCACCATTCTTTTAGGGCGGCGGTTGCGGCTTCCTCACCGAGGGGGCCGTCTTCCAGGCGGCGGGCAAGCAGGTATTTGTAGGCGCGTCCGACGTCTTTGCCAGGTTTGATATTCAAGATGGCCATGATTTGGTCACCGTTGAGATCGGGCCGGATGGCGCGCAGTTCCTCCTGAGCAGCCAACTCGGCGATCCGCTGTTCCAAATCGTCGTAGGCGAACGCTAAGCGCTCGGCCCTGCGCCGGTTGCGGGTGGTGCAATCTGCCCTGGTCAGGCGATGCAAACGAGACAGCAGCGGGCCCGCATCGGTGACGTAGCGGCGGACAGCCGAATCGGTCCATTCACCTTCGCCATAGCCGTGGAAACGCAAGTGCAATTCAATCAAGGCGGCCACGTCCCTAATAGTGGCGGAGTCGAAGCGCAGCGCTCGCAGGCGCTTGACCGCCAGTTTGGCGCCAACTACCTCGTGATGATGGAAGGAGACGCCGCCCGGCCCGAACCGCCTGGTGGCGGGTTTGCCGATGTCGTGTAACAAGGCTGCCAGCCGCAGCACCAGATCGGGACCGGGAACTTCCCCCTCCGGCCCTGTTTCAAGGTCGATCGCCTGTTCCAGCACCGTCAGGCTATGTTCGTAGACATCTTTATGGCGGTGATGCTCATCGATTTCAAGCTGGAGAGCTGGCAGTTCCGGCAACACGCTGTCGGCGATCCCCGTATAAACAAGCAGTTCAAGGCCGCGCCGGGGTTTGGGAGCGAGCATTAGTTTAACTAGTTCGGCTTGAATCCGCTCGGCTGAAACGATATCCAACCGACCGGCCATCTCGGTCATTGCCAGAACTACTTCCTCGGCCACATCAAAGCCGAGCTGCGCGGCGAACCGGGCGGCGCGCATCATCCTGAGCGGATCGTCATCGAACGACTGGGTAGCCGCTACCGGGGTACGCAGAGTCTTGTCCGCCAAGTCCCGCAGGCCGCCGAACGGATCGGCGAAGCGGACCTCTGGGGCCAGCATCACCGCCATCGCGTTGATAGTGAAATCGCGCCGGGAGAGGTCCCCTTCGAGTGAATCGCCGTAGCTGACAGCAGGTTTGCGCGAAGACGGTTCGTAGACCTCGTTCCGATAGGTCGTGATTTCAACTGTAGATTTCCCGCGTTTTCCCGCCACTGTGCCGAAGGCCCGACCAACTTCCCAGGTCTTGGTCGCCCATCGCTTCAGGATCGCGAGGGTCCGGTCGGGCGGGAGGTTGGTTGCGAAGTCCAGGTCTTCGATCGGTCTGCCCAGCAACAGGTCACGCACGGGGCCACCGACCAAGGCCAGTTCCGCGCCCTCCGCCGCGAAGGCCTCAGCCAGGCGCTTGGCCGGGGCTGGGATTCGGTCGGTG
>JAIRNM010000151.1 GCA_031258055.1 Bifidobacteriaceae bacterium | reverse complement strand
CTGTCCAAAAGCTGGGATTCGGCGCCAGCCGGGCCGGCCGCCAAACCACGCGTGATCGATTCAACCGAGGTGGGGTGCGGGTCGAAACGGTCGTCGTAAATGACCTCACCCTCGCCGTCGCCGGGCAGTTTGACCGCGCCGACGCAAACCACGGTCGAATCTCCAGGCGGCACCGCCACCATTTCTGGCTCACCCGCCGCCGCCTCTTCCGGTAGCCAACGGCGGTCCGCCCAGACCAGTCCCGCCACGCCAGCGACCAGCACTAAGGCCATTAGGATCGCCCCTAGGCGGCGCGCCAACCGCATCAGTTCTCCTCCTTCGCCGGACGCCCGGCCGAACGCAGCGGCAGGGCCAGCAACAGCGCCAACACCAACACCCCGGCTTGAACCCAGCCGAAGACGGACGGCTGGTCATACCAAACCCGGAGTTGGCCCGAGCCGGCCGGCAACTCGAAGCTTTGGTACCACTCATCCGTCTGGGCGGCAGCGAGCGCTTGGCCGTTCAAGGTTGCCCGCCAACGGCTGTCAGTCCGTTCGGCCAGGATCAATCGGCGCCCGTCCGTTCCGTTAGCCAGGTCGGCTCTGAGACTGGTGCTGGCTCCGGCGGCCAAAGCGGTGGCGGCACCATCGGGGCCCACCACATGCAGGCGCCCGGCCGCGTCGACCGTCGCGCCATCGGTCCCCTCGAAGCCTTCGGGTGAGACCTGCCAGACCACGGCGCCGCCGTCGCCTTCACGGACCCTGGTCAATCCCGGGGTGGCGTCAAAGGCGGCGCCGAGCGCAAACTCAGCTGGGTCCGCCAACACGAACCCGACCCCGAACAGCGCCAGTCGCAAACTGGCGTCACCCGGATTGCGGGCGTAGATACCGGCCAGAAGCTCGCCAACCGCCTGGTCAGCGGCGTCCAATGGTCCTACCGAACCGGGTAGACCGGCCAACCGTCGGGACGAAACCAGGCCCTCGGCCTCCCAGATCTGATGGCCGGAGCCCCGCACCAAATCCCACGCCAGAACCGATCCTTCAGCAGTAGCGACGTTCAGGGCGTACGTCGCCCGGGCGCTGTCCGCCTCGGCCGCGACAATTGGCGGCATGGGAGCCGAAGCGACTCGGCGCACCTCGGAGACAGTCAATCTCTGCCAAACGTCAATCGCGGCCCCGGCCAGCGGGCCGACTACCAATACGATCACGCCAACCGCGGCCAGCCCAGCGCGGGCGGGGCGCGCCCGGCCGCCGACTTCGCCCACCAAACCGCTCAGGCCAACGGCGGCGGCGAGGGACAAACCGGCCAGGATCAAGGCGCAAGCCCCACCCGGCCAAGCCCTGACCGGCTCCAGTCCGCTGACAGACACGGCCAGCCGGTCCAGTCCAAACAGCACCGCACCGCCAATCAAAGCTAAGAACCAACCGAATCGAACGCCCCGTGCCGCTGGCCCGGTCCGGAACAACGCCACTACCGCGGCCAGGAACAACCCCAGCGTTGTCGCCGCTGCCACCGCTTCTACCAGCGATCCGGGAACAACCGCTGGTAGCACTGGCTGGCTGGGCCAGCCAAGCAGTTGAAGCCAGAACGCCGCCGGTTCGTAGCCCGCGACCAGCCCTGGACCGGCCAACAGGCTCCGCCACTGTCCGTCCGCGAGCGCCCGCGCCAGGAGCGGCGCGAATAAAGCCAGAGCGGGCAAGACCAGCCAGACTAAGCGCAGCCGCCTACCCCGGCCAGCGATCACGAATAACACCGCTACTGCCACCAGTCCGGCCGGTAGCAGGGCGGGGCTACCGGCCGCCACCAGCGTGAAGGCCAAGCCTCCGAAAGCGGCGGCGGCCAACGAGCCGCCGTGTTCCAGGGCAGCGGGGGCAGTCACATTGCCGTCGGCATCGACCACCGCCGGACGCACATCCAAACGGTTAACGCCAATGGCGCGAGCCGCCCCGAGTAGCGCCCAGGGCAGGGCGACATGGGCCGTAGCGGCGCCCAAACGCCCATCGGACAGAGCCGTCCACAGCGACGGCGCGGCCAAATAGAACAATGCCACCCAAGCTCTGATCCAAACTGAACGGGCGGCGGCCCCAGCCGCGAACCAAGCGCCCAACGCCGCCAGCAGCGGGATGGCGAGCAACAGCGCTTTGACAGCGGTGCCCCCGTCACCCAAGCAAAGCAAAGTGACCAGGGCGAGAACAGCGCTGAACGGATCACCCGGCCCGGCTTCGCCTAGGCCCTCGCGCAGCCAGCCGCCGCTGGCGATCCGGGCCAGGTCCACCGGGCTGGCGTCCTGCAAGCCAAGCGCCCCGCCGAGGACGGCGCCGGGACCGGCTAGCCGGTACAAAGCAGCGGCTGTAACCGCTAGAGCCGCGGCGATGACGAAGCCAACCATGCGCCGGCGACGTGAGGCCAGTTCGCGGTGTTCGGCCATTTCGATTTCGGTTGGAGCGAGCGCTTGGCGCCTGAGTTCCGCCTCAGTCAAGCGTCGGTCGCGCCTGGCTTGGCGGGCTTCGGCGACGGAGATTTCTAGGGGTGCCAGCATCCGGCGTGGGGAGCGGCGTGTGCGGTGGGCTACGTAGCGGGCCCTGGCGACGGCATCGGCCCTGGTAACGACAGCCAGCGGGGCGGTGATCTCAGCCACCGCCAAACGGAAGTCCTTGGCGGCGATACGCCAAAAGAAGCGGCCCAGGCCCGCCAGGACGGCGACCAGGCCGATCGGCAGCAGGGCCCAAAGGGGGGCGTCAACCAGTTCGGAAAAAATGAAAGCGCGGCGGCGCGCCCCATATGAACGCCGGGTCGAGGGCGGCAAAGGCCTGCCCCGGCGGTCGGTGTCCCGCAGGCCTCTGTAAGTCGCCTGCTCGTGCCCAATCACAGCGGTTGGTTCGACGGCCACCCTGAATCCGGCCAAGCGGGCGCGGCGGCAGAATTCCAAGCCGTCGCGGAAGGGGCCAAGGGCTGGCGTGAAACCGCCCAGCGAAGACCAAACTTCGCTGCGGACCAGCATTCCGGCCGACCCGACCGCTAGGACGTCCTCCAGGCCGTCGTATTGGCCTTGGTCTAATTCGCCCTCTTGGCCGTAGGGCAGGCGGCGGCCGAACGGCGTGGTGGTGACGCCGACTTCGCCCAAGCGGGCTGGGTCTTCGGCCTGGACCTGTTTGGGGCCGACCACTGCCACTGACGGGGATAGTTCGGCCCGGACCATCAGGTTGGCGAGGCAATCGGGCTCCGGATAAGAGTCGTCGTGGAGGAGCCAGATCAAGGCCCCAGTGTCGCGCCCGAGCAGCCCAGCGGCGACTGCCTGGCCGAAGTTCTTGGCTCTGACAGCGTGGACAACGGTCAGGATTTCGCGCGGGATGCCGCAGCGGATGGCCATCTCGGCGATGGCCGGGTCGGAACGGGCGCCAGCGTCCACCACCACAACAGCGGTCGGCCTAGTGGTTTGGGCGGCCAACGCTACTAGCGCCCGCGGCAGGTATTCGGAGCGGCCACGGGTCGCCACCACCGCCACGACGGCCAGCGCCTCGGCCTTCGGCGTGCCCGGGGCCAGCGGGGCCGAGGCAACCGGTTTGGCGTGCGACGCGGACTGGTTCGGCACCGTCAGCCGGACCTGCGCTGTTTCAGGCGGCGGCGCTCACGTTCGGAGTAGCCGCCCCAGATGCCGAAGCGTTCGTCGTTCTCCAGAGCGTAGTCCAAGCACTCGACTCGAACCTCGCAGGAGGCGCAAATTCGCTTGGCTTCCCGAGTTGAGCCTCCCTTTTCGGGGAAGAACGCCTCCGGATCGGTTTGCGGACAAAGCGCACGCTGTTGCCAGCTAAGAGGTCCGGATTCGTCGCGCTCACCCAGCACGTCAGGGAAAACCGATCGCGGATCAATCATGCCCGACTCAAGGGTGAGGGCGCCTTCGCCCAGTACGTTCCACATGTGTCGTCTCCTCCGCAGGCACCTAAAACGGTCAAAAAGGTTGCACTAATGAAATTACACCTTTGTGATCTACGCAAGTCCCCAGGTGAAAAAACCCATAATACGGCCATCCGGTAGCTAAACCGGCCCGACTCGCCCGCTTTGGCCGCCTTCCGCTTGCCTCGGCCCGACGTCTGGCGCTGGCCCCTCAACCAGTTTCAGCGCCTTCCCGATGCCGCCATCACCACCCGGCCGCAGGGCCAGCCGCGCGGTTGGTCAGCCAGCCCGTTTCAGCGCCTTCCCGATGCCGCCATCACCACCCGGCCTTTGCCCCGCAACGTGACCGGTCCTTCCGATGACATGGCGAAGAGCGCCCCGCCACGAGCTAGATGTAACGAACCCAAGTCTGTGAAAGCGGTTACTTCACCTTCCAAAGCTAGGGCCAGGCGTGGCCCCTCCAACGCCACCTCGACCACACCGCTGACGCGGATATCAGCTAGCTGAAAAACATCGGTCGGCGGTCGCAGCAGGCGAATTGAGCCCACCCGGCTGACGGCTGGGCGCGCCGGTGGCCGTCCCGACCAGTCGATTGTGGTGGCGACCCGCTCGCGGTCAATGTATTTGCCGGTCAAGCCGGCCCGCAAGACGTTGTCGGAAGCGCCCATCACTTCAATTCCGAGCCCCCGGAGGTAGCTGTGGAGAGTGCCCGGAGCCACGTACATAGCCTCACCCGGGGCGAGGGAAACATGTGCCATCGTCATCACCACCGCCAGGCCCCGGTCTCCCGGAAAACGCTTGGCCAATGCGACCGGCAGGGCGTACGGTCCAGGGTCAGCGCCGGGAGCGCCTAGCTGACGCCGACAGGCGGCGGTGAACTCCTCGACCGCCGACTGGTTGGCCTCGGCGCCGGTCAGCGCGGTCTGGACGGCCTGGCGCAAACTGTCGCGCCCGCCAGGCGCCAAGGCTTGGGCCATCGCCGCCGCCAGGGTAGAACTAGCCGCCAGCGGCTCCAATGACGCCCTTACCTCCTCCGACCGCCTGAACCCGGCCAGCAGTTCGAAGGAGGACAGGGCGTAGATCATCTCCGGCTTGGCGAAGGGGTCCTTATAGGTGCGGTTCGGCGCTTCAAGCGCAATTCCGGCCGCTTCTTCGCGCGCGTAGCCGCCACGCGACTGGTCGGCGCCGGGGTGGACTTGGAGCGAAAGCGGATTGGCCACCCCCAGAACTTTGAGCAGGAACGGCAACTCGCCGGCCGGTTCACCACAACAAGCCAGCGGGTTGCGGGCAATGACATCACGCAGGGGGACGCCGGCATCGACCACGGCCGAGCCGGTCCGGTGCGCCCCCAGCCAAACCTCCGCCACCGGCTGACCAGTCGGTTCTAGCCCTAACAGCCGCGGAATCGCATCGACCGATCCCCAGGCGTAGTCGCGCACAACATGGTCTAGACGAAGCACGTTACACAAGGGTAGCTCACGGTTCTTCGAATAATGCCTTCTAATGTGGCCGGCTCGACAGCGGCGCCGCGATCAAATGTAGGTGTAGCCAATTCGATGCCGCCGGGCACCGAAAAGCCTCCCGATGAAAACAGTGAGAACGGGCCGAGAAGGCAGTTCGAAGACAAGCGCGGGTGTAGAATGGCATGCAGTGAATGCAAGTTGACAGCAGGAGGAACTGTGGCCAAAGTGCTGACCATACGGGGAGTGGGCGAAGAGACTCAGCGGGCGCTGCGAATACGGGCGGCTGCGAACGGGCGATCGACCGAGGCAGAAATCCGGATGATCCTGCGGGATGCAGCGAGCGCGAGCAAGTCCCACCGGATGGGCTCAGAGATCCATGAGACTCTGACACGAGGTGGGCGCGACTACGCCGGCGTGTTTGACAACGTCCGCCGCCAAGATGGCCCCGAAACGGTGTTCGATGAGTGACCCGGTTGTGCTGGACACCAACGTCGTCTCCGAACTCGCCAAGGCCAATCCGGCTGCCGCTGTGCTGCGATGGCTGGACGCTCGCGACCCCGCGGGCTTGCATTTGAGCACAGTCACGGTCATGGAATTGGAGTACGGGCTGGCCCGGCTACCGGAAGGAAAGCGACGCGATGATCTGACAGCGGGAGTGCGCGAAGCGCTCGCGCTCTTCGGGCCGGATCGAATCTGGGACTTTGACCGGGAGGCGGCTGAGCGATGTGGCCAACTCCTCGCCGACCAGGAGCGCCGTGGGCGCACAATGGGCCTGGCGGACGCTCAGATAGCGGCCATCTGTTTGAGCCGCGGCTTCGCCCTGGCCACGCGCAACACCCAAGACTTCACGTCGGTCGGCCTGTCGCTGGTCGATCCTTGGCTCGCTCCGCCGCCCACGCCAGCCGACCCAGTCTAGTCAGGGCACCATCATCACGCTCTCGGCTGATCGCCATTCTGCACGATGGCGCCGTGTCATCAGCCAGGAGCCGGAGCACCGTCTGACGTTTGGAAAGGTGGGCGCTACGGGGTCGGGGCTTGGGGCTGGGACTCGGGTTTGGGCTAGAACTCGCAGGTGGCTGGGGG
>JAIRNM010000036.1 GCA_031258055.1 Bifidobacteriaceae bacterium | reverse complement strand
GCGTCGGTGATGACGATCTTTGTGGCAGCGGGGGCGCCTGAGGCCCTGGCTGCTAACGATGTGATGACCGAATCTCCGGGGGCTACAGTGATCGCGGGCGAGATGGACTTGGCCAGGGTGGTATCCAGTTGCGGGCTGACCAACGCAACCTGGGCGGTTGACTCGTCCTGCGCGGCCGGATCGGTGCCTCCCAGGTACACCTGGCCCACGGCAGTATTGCTAGCCGTTTCGCCCGTCACGTCAGCAGTGGACAAGCGCACTTTGACCGTGACGTCAGCATTGGGCTTGATTGACCCCGTGTCGGAAATGTAAGTGATGCTGAAGGACCGCACAGCCTTAGTCGGGTTTGGCGCCGTCTCCCTCGGCATCACCTGGACCTCGTCGCTAGTGCCGTCCGTATAGGTCAACGTCACAGTGGCGCGGCTGGCACCGTCCGGGAAGTCGAGTTCGCCCTCTTCCCAGGCAACAAAACTGAGGCCAGTTCCGGCCAAAGTGTCAGCGATGGCCATCTTCGTTACGCCGCTTACCGGTGTGAGGTTCTGGGCTTTGATCGCCGCGATGACGTCATTGCCGCGGATCACCGAACTGTCGGCTCGGGGCGATGCCGCCCCCATCCTCTTTTCGATGTCGATTGCCGGGGCGCTTCCCACCACGGTGTACTTGGCTTCAGCCACGGCGGTTGGGGAAACCGCGCTGTCCTCGGCGACCTGCGCGCTGGCCCGGTTCGTCACTTCGACTCTGGTATCCGTGCTGGTGTAAGAGGGGCTGCCTGAGCGAGCGACGGCGCGCTGGACTACATTCAGTATCACTACTGCCTTGGCCGCTTCTTGGGTGTCAATCGCCAAGGCACTGTCAGGCGCGGGCGCGTAGGTGAAGCGCAGCCCCTCGACTTGAGTCGGGTTGACTGCGCCCGGGATCGCGTAGCTGGGACTGGGCGTGCCGGTTACCCAACCGCCAGCGACATAGGCATCAACTTGGACAGTCGCTGCCCCCCCGGGCAGGGTCGACTCGGCCCCGAAACCCGCGAAGTCAACGGCCTCAAACGGATTGGCGGCGGTCGGGTCGGCCGGTTCTGACAAGGTGAGCGAATCGACCGTGGTGTTGGAAGTGTTGAACGCGGTCAGCGTGATAGTCGACGGCGCGCCAACGGCAGCGGCCGTCGGCTCCCAGGACTTGGTCAGTCCGGCAGCCAGTGCTGGAGCCACGGTGACGGTCAGTTCGGCCCGAGACGAGGCGTCCGCGGCGTTGCTCGCGGTCGCCCGGGGGTTGAAGGTGATCGGCCTGCCGACAATCTCGCTCGCCGGGGTCAACGACACCGGGGCCCGCAGCCGCAGCAGGACGGTGACAAAGAGGCCGTTGGGCATCCCCGCGCCGCCTCCCGCTAACGAGTCTTCAAACTCAAGTTCCAGCGCTGTGGCGGCGCCCAGAGTGGTCGGAACTGCCTCAAGGACTGTGCTGCCCTCACTCCAATGGGTCGTGTGCTCGACGCTCGGGTTGGAACTGACGCGGAAGGACTCGACTAAGAAGCCATCCAGTTCGGCGGGCAGCCGGTCGGTCAGCTTCGCCTCTACGCAATCGGCTTCGGTGCAGCTAACAGTGACCTCATATTCGATTAGGTCAGTGTGCGGCACCACCGCCGACGTCTTCTGGTTGATACTGGCCGCCACCTGCAAGTGCTTGGGGCCGTCGGCCCGTGCGTTTTGATTGACGAATACCATGGGTAGGGAAAGGACTAATGATGTGGCTACTGCTAGGGCGATCAGCAGCGCACGTGCGCGCTGCAACATTGGGGGACTCCGGATCAAATTGTAGGGTTCGCATGTCTTATCAGACGGTTCCAAACACTGTACTCTATGGTCTTCACTCTTCCAGCGTCGATGGTCTTGGCGACGCCTGCACTCTCGGCCACCGCCTTATGCTCACCGGCCTGGGCCCTATTGTTGGTACATGGAACCAGCCAGATCGCTGTCGCGGACACTGGCTGAGCGCCAGTCGGAGTTGCTGAAGGTGATTCGGGCGCGGGGCGAAGTGCGGGTTGCCGAAATGCCAGAGATGTTCAGCGTCTCAGAGGAGACTGTTCGCCGCGATCTGCGCTGGTTGGAGGCGCAGCAGATGATCCAGCGCTCCTACGGCGTGGCGCGAGCGGTCGAATCCGGCTTGTTCGAAACGCGGCTCGAAGACCGCGCCGCTTCGCACCTGGCGGAGAAAGAGCGGATCGCGGCAGCGGCGGTGACGCGCTTGGGCGAAGCCCAAACGCTCTACATTGACGAAGGCTTCAACCCCCAGCTTGTCGCCAAGCGCCTGCCGCTAGATAGGGCTCTGACCGTGGTCACACCCTCGCTCCCGACCGCCCTTCTGATGGCGCAAAGGCCCAACGTCCGGGTGATCATTCTGGGTGGGCGGGTGCGTTCGCACACCTTGGGCGTGGTAGACGAGACGGCCAGCCAGATGCTGTCAGCGCTCACAGTGGACGTAGCCATCATGGGAGCGAACGCCGTCAGCGTGGACCGGGGCATGTCAACGCCCGACCCGGCCGTAGCGGTCATCAAACGGGCAGCCATGCGGGCGGCGATCCGTCGTATCTTCATTGGCGCGCACACCAAATTCGGCCTTGCGTCCTTTGTCCGTTTTGCCGATGTCAGTGAATTCGAGGTCCTGATCACGGGCGTGGAATTCCCCGCTACCAGGGCAAACGCCTTCAGGGCGGTCGGCACCGCCCTGCTCCGGGTGTAGCCGTCCGGCATCGACAGACCGGTCACAAACCGGTCACCGATTGACAGGAATCCCACTTTCCCTCCCGTTTCACCTTGTGTTGCAATGGACGCAGATCCAGGAAGTCGGCCGTATCGAAGGAGATGCCCGCATGGCCCAGCCGACCAGTTTCGACTATGACCGTTCGCGCTTAGTGCCCGGTTTGGTTCACATCGGCGTGGGTAATTTCCACCGCGCCCATCAGG
>JAIRNM010000400.1 GCA_031258055.1 Bifidobacteriaceae bacterium | reverse complement strand
GTACTCGGAGAAATCCCGCCCCAGCGCCACTTTGTCTTCCTTCTGGGTCTATGGTCTAATCACAAGGCATGCCGGTGTTGTCGACCGGCACCATAGCTTAACCTACCCCCCTGACAGATTAGGCGGCTTTTGAGGACGAGTTGTGAATCCTGCGGTTGACGTTTTGGGCGGGCGCGCGCTGGAGCGGGCCGCGGCCACCCCGGCGCGGACCGCCGCACCCAGGCGCGAGCAGCAAACCGGGGCGCATTCGTCGGTCGTCCGCGTCATCTTCTACTCCGTGGGCCTGGCCATGATCGCGGTCGAAGTGGTCGCCTTGGCGCAGATGCCCTGGCTGGCCCAGGCGCTGGGGTCGGACTTCGCCGGCTGGTCGCGCCACACCGGGCCTTGGCTGTCGGTCTTGGGCGACCCGTTGGCCAAGCTTTGGTGCGTCGGCAGCGTGGCTTTGGCCGGCGGCACGGTGGCTGCGCTGTGGGCGGTGCGCCGGGCCAAGGCCGACGACGCCGACCAGGTCGAGACCACCGAGCTCAACGCCACCGGCTGGCGGGCCGTCTACCAGCAGAGGCTGGTCATCACGGATCTGGTGACAGTCCTGTGGTCGATGGTCGGCGCGGAGGTCCTTTGGCTGGGTCCGGGCGGCTCGAAGCTCGGCCTGCTGGGCGACCGGGCCGTCTCTTACGGGTTCGTGGGGCTGCTGATCGCCACTGGCTGGACTTTGACCCTGCAGGTGGTGGGCGCGCGCGCGCCGCTGGTGTACGGCGAGGGGACGGCCGAATACGGGCGGGTCCTGTCCGGCTCGGTGTTCTGCTTTGGGATCCTGGCGATCGTGGCGGTGCTGGTGAAAGCCGATTTCGCTCGCGGCTACGTCCTGATCTCTTTCCCCCTGGGCACCCTCTCGCTGCTGGTGGGCCGCTGGGTGTGGCGCCAGTGGCTGTCCATCAAGAGGCGCCAGGGGTTGTACTCCGTCAGGTCGGTGGTGATAGGGGACGCCGATGCCGTCAAGACGGTTGTCCGCGAGCTCTCGCGCCGCGATGTGTCCGGCTACCGGGTCGAGGCGATCGGCCTTGACGACCCCGATGACGCGGACGACGAGTTGTCCGGCATCGGGGTGCCGATCGTGGCGATGCGGGACACCATCGCCGCCATGCGGGGCACGCTCTCCGACTCAGTGATAGTGGCCGGCGGCAACGGCGTCTCGGACGAGTTTCTGCGTTCGCTGAGCTGGGAGATGGAGCCGAACGATTCGCTGATCCTGACGCCGGTGCTGCTCGATGTGGCGGGGCCGAGGATCGCCACGCGGCCGGTCGCCGGGCTCAACTTGGTGCATGTCGAGACGCCGCGGTTCTCGGGCCCGAAGGCGGCGACCAAGCGGACGATGGATGTCCTGGGTTCCGCGTTCGGCCTGGTGGTCCTGCTGGTGCCGTTTGCGGTGATCGGCCTGGCGATCAGGGCGACTTCGAAGGGGCCTGTTTTTTATCGGCATGAACGAATCGGGCATGCGGGGCAACCGTTCAGGGTCTGGAAATTCCGTTCCATGGTGGTTGACGCAGACAAGTTGGAGGCCGAATTGCACGCTATGCAAGACGCTGGCAATGAGGTGCAGTTCAAGCTGAAGGATGATCCCAGAGTCACGAGGATCGGCCGGTGGATGAGACGGACCAGCGTGGACGAACTGCCCCAACTGATCAACGTCCTCACTGGCAGCATGTCGTTAGTTGGCCCACGGCCGCATGTGCAGGCGGAGGTAGACCAGTACACCGATGACCAGCGTGTGCGTCGCCTAATGGTGAGGCCGGGGATAACGGGGCTGTGGCAGGTGTCGGGGCGTTCCGACCTGAGTTGGGACGAGTCGATTCGGCTGGATCTGTACTACGTGGAGAATTGGTCGGTGTTCGGGGACCTGCAGTTGCTGTTCCGGACGGTGCGGGCGGTGCTCAGGGGCAAGGGCGCGTACTGAACCACTGATAGCACTGCCGCTATCACTGAATGCGGATGAGTCGTGTGGCGTCAATAGCGGCTGGCCAGCGGCGGGTGTGAGGCGGGCAAGTTGCTTGACTGGGATGTCAGCGAGCACCTGCGCACCCACGCCACCTCGATGTAGGGCATAATGGGCGCATGGTGAAGACCAGCGTCTACCTGGACGAACATCTAAAACAGGACCTTGACAAGGTGTCGGAATTGACGGGCCGGTCGCTGGCGGACCTGCTGCGGGACGGGGCGAGCCAGGTGGTTCACGATCACCTGCGGCGGCGCCCCAGAATGCAGGCGCCGTTCAACGAGCCCGGCCTGGTGGGCCGGGTGGACGAACTGCTCGAGGAACTAGGCCAGTGAGGGTCGTGGCGGATTCGGGCGGGATCATCGCGGCTCTCAACCAGGCTGAGCCCCACCACGAGGCGTTCCGCGAGGTCTTCGAGGAGTCTGTCGAAGTGATTGTGACCCCTCAGGTGATCACGGAGGTGCATCATGTGCTCTCATCGTACGGCCTGGCGCATGCGGCGGCGACGTTCCTCGAGAGCGTCGAGGACGGCTTCTACGAGTTGTTCAACCCGGCCGCCGAGGATTACCGGACCGCGCGAGGTCTGATTGCCCAGTATCAGGGGCAAGTGCGACGCAAGCGGCGTAAACCCGGCTCGCTGGATCTTGCGGATGCAGTGAACGTGGTTGCTGCTGCGAGGTTCAGCACAAACCTGTTGGTTGCCACGGATCAGGACTACCGCCTGGTCAGGCCCCTGACCAGGCACCCGGCCTTCGTCCTGGCGCCGCAGGACTGGTGACGGGCGCCGAATTCCGAACGGCCGCACGCAGCGAGCCGGGCTCGCCTGGCGGCCGCATCGGCCGAGGGGGCGTCCGAGCGGGGCGTGCTGATCCCGCACAGTTTCTAGGCTTGGAATCGCACGCCTTTTGCGCCGCGATCCGCACATGTTCGCCCTTGGGCCAGCGCCGTCCGAACCCAAGCGCCGCTTCACAGGATTGCATGGAGCGGGAGAGCTGGATTTGGCCGGCCACGACGGGACGGACATTCGGGACCTGGTGTTGGCCGAGTACCTGACAGACCTGGCATTCGGCCCGGACGGCGTGACCGTGCTGCACGGCTGGCTGGACCCGGACCTGTAGACGGGCGAGCGGGTCGAGTTCACGCGCCTGGCGGACCGGAGCCAGGAGGCGGTGGTGCTGGACCACGTGGTCTCGTTGGAGGACGCCTGGAACTCAGGCGGTTGGCGCTGGCCGACGAATGGCCGCGAGTGGCGGTCCTTCTTCAACGATGTCGCCAGCCTTTGCCCCACCGCCGCCTGGGTCGACCGGGAGAAGGGCGGCCAGAACGCGGCCCAGTGGCTTCCGCCCAGCCAGGCCTTTCACATGCGCTACGTCATTGAGCAAATCAAGATCAAGGCCAAATACGACCTGTCGGTGACGCGCTCCGAGGCCACCACTATGAGGTCGATCCTCGAGCAGGGCCTGTGACGGCCGCGGAGTTGAGGGCAGTCTCGGGGCACATCTTTCGGCCAGTTCCGTGGTACTGTTCCAACCGTGCTAGGACCGAGTTATCCGGACCCGTGCTCGTCTCGAGCGCAAGCTCGCTTCAAAGCGGGCTTGGCGGTCTGCTGACTTGGTGGGTTTGCTGGTGGCGCACCGCGATGGGGCACTCGCCATGGGACTGGTGACGGCGCAGTTGAGGGTAGCGGAGTTACGAGACACTTGTCGGCGACCTAGCGGGCATCCTGGAGACCGTGCTGTTGTTCGACAACATGATTCCCGCGCTGAACTGCCGTGCCAAGCTCTTGCCGTCGGCCTGCCTCGCCGCCAGGAGGCGTCCGGGGAGAATCTGGGCCAACAAGCTCTGGCGAGCGGACGGCACGGAGGCGCGTGAGTGACTATCGTATCGGTCGTCCTCGCCACCTATAATGGTGCGCGGTTTATCCGGCAACAATTGGATTCGATACGGCGCCAGAGCCGACCGCCCGATGAGGTGGTGATCATTGACGATTGCTCGACCGACGGCACGCCCGCCGCAGTCGAAGAATTCATTCGCTCGCACCGGCAAGTGGGTTGGCACTTGACGAGATCTGCGGAGAACGTGGGTTACCGGCGCAACTTCTATCGAGGCGTCCGCGCCTCCCGAGGCGATGTGGTGTTTCTGTGCGATCAGGATGACATTTGGAACCGCGACAAGGTCAAGTTGATGACCGAGGTGATGGCTGCTACTCCAGGCGTGCTCTCGCTAAACTCTGCGGTGCGCCTGATTGACGAACGCGGAAACCCGCTTCGCAGGCGGTCGCCTTTCGGGGTCGGGACTGCGAAGGCCACCTCGAAGGCGCTAAGGAGTGGTGTTGCCATCGAGCGGATTGAGGCTGGTCGGCTGATGGTCAGAAACGTCGGCCCGGGCGCCGCGCAATGCTTTGACGGGACCACGCGGGAAAGATTCTTGGAGAGTTACGACTGTGGAATGCCTCACGATTGGTACTTGAATCTTCTGGCCGCTGTTCGCGAGGGATGCTGGTACCTGGACGAGCCGCTTGTCAATTACCGCGTTCATGGCGCTAATGCGATCGGCGCTCGGTCTAGTTGGCGGAGGGCCTTCGACACCCGGGCGCGAGAGTCGCTCGCGGCGGAGTGCCGGGAACGCCTGCTCAGCTTTTCGACCATCCCGGAGTTGGTGGAGCGCAGCCATAACCGGATGCTCGGTCCAGCCTGGTCCTACACCAGGCGCCGCCAGGGTTTCTACGCCGACCCATCGGTGCGGTCATGGCTAGAGTTGACGCGCCGACCAGAGTACAGGGCGGCGACCAGCCCGCGAGCGCGGCTGTGGGATGCCATAATCGCCAGCGGAGCTGACACGTTCCTGGAGAGGATCGCCGCCCCGCGCCCGGAAGTAGAGCCAAGACGAACGGAGAAACCGTGAAACTAGTCGCAGTCATAGTGACCTACAACCGTGTCGCCATGTTGGCGGACTGCCTGGCCGCTTACGAGCGCCAGACTCACCCGCCGGATGTGGTCCTAGTGGTTGACAACGCCAGTTCCGACGGCACCGCCGAGCTTCTCCATGATTGGGCCCGTTCGGGCGATCCGGCTTCCTCGGACAGAGTGGTTGTCCGGATGCGCGAGAACGTGGGCGGCAGCGGCGGGTTCTTCGCCGGGACAAGGGCCGCTCTTGGGCTTGGGGCCGACTGGATCTGGGTCGCCGACGACGACGCCTTCCCGGAGCCTGATGTGTTCCAGCGACTGGTCCGCCACCTCGCCGAATCCAAGGGCGCCGGGGAGACTGCCGCAGTGTGTTCGGAAGTCCGCCGTCACGGTGAACGCGAACTGATCTCTCGGCAAGTCCGTAGGAAGGGGCTCATCCGACTGCGCTTCGAATCAATTCCTGACCGGGCCTATTCTAGCCGCCAATTCCAATGCAACGACTTCTCCTACGTCGGTGTGGCCATGAACGCCATCCACCTTGCCCAGGTCGGGTTGATCGACCGTCGACTATTCATTTGGCA
>JAIRNM010000086.1 GCA_031258055.1 Bifidobacteriaceae bacterium | reverse complement strand
GCCACCAAGCTCCAACGCGACATCCTCGAAGCCCTCGACATCACCGAACAGGACCTTAAGTCCTACGTCGCGCCGTGACCCGACCGCCCCGTATACAGTCAATCGCTGCGGGATTTAGGCTCTCAGTTCCTGGAAGGTTTCCGCTCGCGAGTTGAGGCCACAACCGGGCGTCCTGCCCCCCGCGAGGCCACGCCTGCCCAACTCGTCATGCTCGCGAAAAGCGGCCCCTCCCTGCGACTCCGGGGCGCGGCGGGCCTGCTCGGGGGCAAGCTCCACCAGTCCGACAACGTGGCCGAACTGCGAGCGATCGCTCGTAGACAGAAGCTTCCGGATGACTTGTTCCGGACGTTGGTGGACAAAGTCTTCACGGCCGAGTCGCCGAAGGGGTCTGCGGTTCGGCGAGTCGGGCGGGATCCGCTACCCGGGCGAGGCAAACTCGCGAGAGCCGCCAAGGCGACCCTGGCCTTTCAGCGATTCCGGATCGCCGCTGCGGTAGGGAACCTGCGCGTAATCGTGACTGGCTCGACCGGGGGGAACACTCGGCGACTGACAGTCGACGAACGCCGCCGCGTCATGGACTTCCTGGATAACGCCCTCGAGACGCCAAGTTGGGCCGACGTCGCTGAGTTGCTCGGGGTGCCCCGAAGGCAGCTCTCCGGGACGGCGACGGCATCGTCCGAGGGCGAACCCATAGCCACCCGGCCGCCGATCAACCTGACGAACCGGGACATGCTGTCCACCAAAATCAGGTCGATTCGAAAATGGTGGTCTACCGCCGACACCCCAAGTCGCGAGGCATTGATCCAAGCGTTGTCAAACGCTGGCGAGTTGAACGAAGACTCGGTTAGTTCATTGGAGGCCGCTCAATTGGTCGAATCCCTGGATGAGACGGAGTTGGGAAAACTAGATTCGTTGCATCTGCCCGGCGGCCGGGCGGCTTATTCGGTCGAGTCATTGCGGGAGTTGACCGACCGCATCTTGTCCACGGAGGACGATCTGCACCAGGCCCGCAAGGAGCTGTTCAAAGTGGGCGACGATTGGCGGCCCCCGGCCGAGGCGATTGGTGAGCCCATCGGCAACCCGGCAGTTGACCGCGTGCTCAAGATTGTCGCCCGCTGGCTGTTGGCGGCGCAGCAAGAGTGGGGGGCGCCGCTGTCCGTCAATTTGGAGCACACTCGGGATGGGTTCATGAGCGAGGCCAACTCACGCACGCTCGTCCGTGAAACCGAAGCACGGTTCAACCGCCGTCGCCAAATCATGCAAGACCTGCAGCGCCGTCTGGGAGTGGAGGGCGACGTGCACGCTTCAGACGTCCGGCGCTTTCAAGCAATTCAGCGGCAAAACTGCCAATGCTTGTACTGCGGCGCCCCAATCGACTTCCAGACCGCTGAGATGGACCACATCGTTCCCAGGGCCGGCACTGGCTCGAATAACAAGATGGTCAATTTGGCGGCCGTGTGCATCCCTTGTAACCGTTCCAAAGCCGCCACGCCTTTCGCCGTCTGGGCCGCCAGCGGCGTGCGGCCCGGTGTAAGCCTGGATGATGCCATTCAGCGGGTGAATCACTTCCTGGTGGACGACGGCATGCGCGGCCGCGCCTGGACCGGATTCCTCGCCCAGGTCAAGCAACGCTTGCAGGCCACCGAGGCTGACGACCCGATCGACGCGCGCGACTTGGAATCGGTGTCCTGGATGGCTAACCAGCTACACCTCCGGATCGCCGCGCATTTCCGGGAAACCGGCACGGCCGTTCGGGTTTACCGCGGCTCGATCACCGCGGCGGCGCGAAAGGCCTCTGGCTTGGAAGGTCGGATCAAGCTGATCGGCGCGGGCGGGAAGTCGCGGTTGGACCGCCGCCATCATGCCGTTGACGCGGCCGTGATCGCTTTGTTACGCCAAGCGGTAGCGGTGGTGTTGGTGGAGCGCGACAATCTCCGCGCCAAGGAACAGATCACTCGGGCACCTCTCACATGGAAAGACTACCGGGGCTCGAACCCCGGCAATGTGGTGCTGTTCCAGCGCTGGCTGACGCAGATGGACCAGTTGACCGACCTGCTGAACACCTCGCTGGCTGAGGACCGGATACCGGTGATGGAGAATCTCCGGCTCCGCTTGGGCTCGTCGGCCGCGCACGATGCCATAATTCGGAAGCTCGACAAGCGGCCGGTGGGCAGCGCCATCCCGGCCGCGATCGTCAACCGGGCGGCCTCGGAGGCTCTCTGGTGCGCGCTTACCCGACACCCTGACTTCCGCGCCGCTGATGGCCTCAAGGCCAACCCGGAGCGCACCATCCGCGTCAAAGGTCGGCGCCTCGGGCCTGAAGATGAGATCGCGTTCTTCCGGACCGGCTCCGCCGCCATCCAGGTGCGCGGTGGATATGCCGAGATTCGCGGCACCATCCATCACGCGCGCGTCTATCGCGTTGACACGGGCAAGAAGTCCTTCTACGGCATGGTGCGGGTCTTCCACACCGACCTCGTCGCGCATCGCAGCGAGGACTTGTTCAAAGTCGAACTGCCTCCCCAGAGCATTTCGATGCGGACCTCCGAACCCAGAACTCGCGCCGCAATCGAAAACGGTCAAGCGACCTACATCGGTTGGTTGGTCGAAGGCGACGAGCTCCTGTTAGACATGAGCGGCCAGACCACGCGCGCCGTATCTGAAATAATTGACCAGGTTGGCGTTTCAATTCCCACCATTGGTTCGGCCCGATCTGATTGTATCTTGTTGTTCGGCGCGCCTGGTGGCGATCCGGTTCCGGCGGGCGG
>JAIRNM010000331.1 GCA_031258055.1 Bifidobacteriaceae bacterium | reverse complement strand
GGCTCCGGCAAAGTTGTGGCTCTGTCGCTGGTTACCGGAGTGGGCGCGTTCTTTGCCTTTGTCGCTAACCCGATTGCCGGTGCGCTGTCGGACCGAACCACCTCGAAACTGGGGATGCGCCGACCGTGGCTGTTCGGCGGTGTACTGGGTGGCGGCCTTGGACTGACCATAATCGGCTTCGCTAGCCAGATTTGGATGATCGTGGTCGGCTGGGCTATTGCCCAGGCTTCATTCAACGCCACCCAGGCCGCTCTCCAAGCCATCCTGCCGGACCAAATTCCGCACCGGATGCGGGCCAAAGTGTCAGGCTGGCTGGGGGTGGCGCAAAATGTGGCGCCGCTGATCGGAGTGGCGCTAGCCTCTTGGTTCGCTGCCGTCCACCTGCCGATTTCAGCCATGATCGTTGTGCCAGCGGCCCTGGGGCTGGCCGGAGTGTTCACCCTCGCTTTCATCATGAAAGACCGGCGGCTTTCACCCCAGCAAGCGGCCAAATTCCAATGGGGTGGTTTCATTCGGAGCTTCTGGGTCTCACCGAAGCGGTATCCCGATTTCGCCTGGGCCTGGCTGGGCCGGTTCATGATCTTCTTCGGCTTCGCTTCCTACAACAACTACCAGGTTTTCTTCCTCCAGGACCGCTTCGGCTATTCGCCCACCCAGGCCCTGAATTGGCAGCTCAAACTGATGGTGATCCAAGCCATCGCTTTAACTCTCGCGGCAGCCATAGGCGGCCAGCTTTCGGATAGGACCGGTCGGCGCAAGATCTTCGTCATCGCCGCCGCCATTCTGGCCGGCTTGGGCTTGGCCGCGTTCGCCGTTGCCCATGACCCGACCACCCTTTATTTCGGCGCTGGCTTATGGGGGCTGGGGTTGGGCGCCTACTTGGCCGTCGACATCGCTCTGGTCACCGATGTGTTGCCGAACGCCCGCACTGAGGCGGCCAAGAACTTGGGCGTCTTCAACATTGCCAACGCTTTGCCGCAGTCGCTGGCGCCAGCCCTGGCGCCACTTTTCCTGGCGATCGGCGCCAGCGCCGCCGTGCCTTCCAACTACACCGCCTTGTTCTTGGTCGCGGCGATCTTCGCCTTGGTTGGCGCCGCCACCACCATGTTTATTAGAGGAGCAAAATAATGACTGTGACCGCTGAATTGCCCGCCGGGGACCAGACCAGCCAAGACGCCGCCATGATGACGCCGCCATCCGCCGAACAGCCAGTCACCGTTGATCGGATTAGCTGGCTG
Source organism: Bifidobacteriaceae bacterium (assembly GCA_031258055.1). Classification (GTDB taxonomy): domain Bacteria; phylum Actinomycetota; class Actinomycetes; order Actinomycetales; family WQXJ01; genus JAIRTF01. The sequence goes on along the minus strand of JAIRNM010000331.1, from coordinate 1,400 downwards.
ATGGAGCGCTTGACCGCTAAGGAGAAGCTGTCACTGTTAGACGGACTTGACTTTTGGCACACCCAACCGGTCGAACGCCTCGGCATTCCCGCCCTGATGCTCACCGACGGCCCGCATGGCCTGCGCAAACAGGTGACCAGCGCCGATCATCTGGGGATCAATTGTTCAGTCCCGGCGACCTGCTTTCCGACTGGCGCCGCCTTGGCTTCCTCCTGGGATACGGGCCTGCTTAGCGAGGTGGGCAAAGCCCTAGCTGAAGAAGCGCGGGCCGAACAGGTCGGAGTGGTTTTAGGGCCGGGGCTGAACATCAAACGTTCGCCTTTGTGCGGCCGGAACTTTGAGTACTTCTCAGAGGACCCGCTGCTGGCCGGTGAACTGGCTGGCGCCATGGTGCGCGGACTGCAGGGCGAGGGCATAGGCGCCTGTTTGAAGCATTTCGCGGCCAACAACCAAGAAACCGACCGGATGCGTATCTCGGCCGAGATCGACCCGCGCACGCTGCGCGAAATCTACCTGGCTGGCTTCGAGCGCGCTGTCCGCGCCGGTCAGCCTTGGACGGTGATGTCCTCCTACAACAAGATCAACGGCACCTACAGCGCCGGTTCTAGCTGGCTGCTGAGCGACACGCTTAGAGCTGGCTGGGGTTTCGACGGCTTGGTCATGTCCGACTGGGGCGGCACCGACAACCGGGTGACGGACCTGAAAGCCGGGCTTGACCTCGAGATGCCCAGTTCGTCTGGCCAGGGTGCCGCCGCCGTCCAGGCCGCGATCGCCCAAGGTCGCCTGACCATGGCCGATGCCGACCGCTCGGTCCGCCGCCTACTCGAGCTGATTGCCCGGGTCAGCCCGGCCCTTGCGCCGGATCAGACTTTTGATTCCGCTGGGCACCATGCCCTGGCCAAGCGGGCGGCCATCGCCTCAGCCGTGTTGTTGAAGAACGAGGGCGATCTGCTGCCACTCGATCCAGGCGAAGGTGGCCCGATCGCCGTCATTGGCGACTTTGCCCGCAGTCCGCGCTACCAAGGAGCGGGCTCTTCTACTGTCAACCCGACCCGGCTGGATAACGCTTTGGATTCAATCACAGCGTTGGTCGCCGGTCGGCGCGAGGTTCGTTTCGCCCGCGGTTTCACGGCCGAAGCCCAGGTCAGCGACCCGCTGCTGGTGGAAGAGGCCCTGGTGGCGGCATCGGGCGCGGAAGTTGTAGTCCTGTTCTTGGGCTTGCCGCCGTCCTACGAATCGGAGGGCTACGACCGGCGCGATTTATTCTTGCCCCCAGAGCAGGTGGCGCTGGCGAACCGCCTGGCGGCGGTCAACCCCAACCTGGTGGTGGTGCTGTCTATCGGCGGAGTGGTTGAGGTCGCTTCCTGGCAGGACCAGGCTGTTGCCTTGTTGGAGGGCTG
>JAIRNM010000280.1 GCA_031258055.1 Bifidobacteriaceae bacterium | reverse complement strand
GCGGGCCTTAAGGTCCTTAGGATCATCAACGAGCCGACCGCAGCGGCTCTAGCCTATGGACTCGACAAGTCGACCAAAGACGAGCTAATCCTGGTCTTCGACCTAGGCGGCGGCACCTTCGACGTGTCCTTGCTGGAAGTCGGCAAAGAAGAGGACGGCTTCTCCACCATCCAGGTCAAGGCGACTTCCGGCGACAACCAACTGGGCGGCGATGACTGGGACGCCCGGATTGTCGATTTCCTGGTGGGCGAGGTGAAGAAATCCTCCGGCGTTGACCTGTCGAAGGACAAGGTAGCCATGCAGCGGCTGAAGGAAGCGGCCGAGCAAGCCAAGAAGGAGCTTTCGACCGCCACCGCCACCACGATTTCCCTCCAATACTTGTCGATGAATGAGAATGGCCCTATCCACCTGGACACCAAGCTGACCAGAGCCCAATTCGAGGACATGACCAAGGACCTATTGGAGCGCACGCGGCGGCCATTCGAGCAGGTCATCAAGGACGCCGGCATCAGCCTGTCGGAGATTTCCCATGTGATCCTGGTGGGCGGCTCCACCCGCATGCCAGCCGTCGCCCAGATGGTCAAGACCCTGACCGGTGGCAAAGAGCCCAACAAGGGCGTGAACCCAGATGAGGTAGTGGCGATCGGCGCCGCCCTGCAGGCGGGCGTGATTATGGGAGAACGCAAGGATGTCCTCCTGATTGACGTGACGCCGCTGTCCCTCGGCATTGAGACCAAGGGCGGGTTCATGACCAAGTTGATTGAGCGCAACACCGCCATCCCGACCAAGCGGAGCGAGATCTTCTCCACCGCTGAGGACAACCAGCCTTCCGTCCTGATCCAGGTTTACCAGGGAGAACGCGAGTTCGCGCGTGACAACAAGGCGCTCGGCACCTTCGAGTTGACTGGGATCGCGCCGGCTCCGCGCGGTGTGCCGCAGATCGAGGGGACCTTCGACATCGACGCGAACGGCTTTGTTCACGTCTCCGCCAAGGACCGCGGCACCGGCAAGGAGCAGTCCATGACAATCTCGGGCGGCTCGGCCCTGCCGAAAGAAGAGATCGACCGCATGGTCAAGGACGCTGAGGCTCATGCCGCCGAGGACCAGAAGCGCCGCGCCGAAGGCGAACTGCGCAACACCGCGGAGCAGTTGGTCTATCAGACCGAAGCGCTGGTCAAGGACACCGGCGACAAGCTGCCGGAGGACCTCAAGACTGAGGTCAACGAGAAGATCGAGGCCCTCAAAAAGGCCCTGGAGGGGACTGACATTGAGCCCGTCAAGCAGGCCCAGTCCGATCTGACGGCCAGCGCCCAGAAGATAGGCCAGTTGGTCTACGCTCAGCAGCAGTCGGCCGATCCCGCCGGAGCAGCCTCCGGCAGCGACTCCGGCCCGGCCGGGGGCGCGTCCGCCGCTGGTTCTAAGCCGGACGATGACATTGTTGACGCCGAAGTGATCGACGAGGACCAGGTATGAGTTCTGCGACCGGAAGCAACCGGGGCGGCCGCTCCCCAAAAGCGGCCGCCTCCGGGCAGAACCGGACCGGGGGAGGTTCCGCTGCTTCAGCGTCTAGCGCCACCGGGCCTCGGCCGCGTTCACACCGGGTTTCGCGCGCCTCAGCCGAGGCCCAAGAAGACCTGGACCAGCAGTTGGACAATCTTGATGAGGACCTGACAGTGGCCGCGAACTTTGGCATTGACCCGGACGACTTCACCGGCGACGGGGGCTTGGAAACCAACGCCGAAGGCCGTCCCGTGATCCGCGATAACCGCAAGGTTGACCCCGTGTCGGGCCGAGCCCGGAAACGTTCGGCCTCAGATCCAGCGCCAGGGCCGGACTCGGCAACAAGTGGCGGACCGGCCCCGGCGGCACAGACCGCTAGCGACTCGCCGCTAAACGACTTGACGCCCGGCAGCGCTGAGGCGGCGGCCCGGGCGCTGGAAGACGAGGTAGTGGCGGCGGCCGAACTGATTTCGGCCCGTGAGGAACTGACAGTGCGGACCGAGGACCTCCAACGCCTCAGCGCCGAATACGCCAATTACCGCAAGCGGGTAGACCGCGACCGATCCGTGGCCGGGGATCAAGCCCGTGCCGAAGTGCTGACGGCGCTGATACCGGTGCTTGACGACATCGACGCCGCCCGTAAAGCGGATGAACTGACGGGACCGTTCCAAGCGGTCGCGGAAAAGCTGGAGGCCATTCTCGCAAAGTTCGGGCTGGAACGTTACGGGGCGGAGGGAGAGGCCTTCGACCCAACCATCCACGAAGCGCTGCTCCACCAAACCGACCCGGAGATCAAGACGCCGACCATCTCGCTGGTCCTCCAGCCCGGCTACCGCATGGGCGAGAGGGTGCTGCGGGCCGCGCGCGTCGGCGTGGTCGACTCGGGAGGCTGAAATGGCCGGTCAGGACTGGTTTGAGAAGGACTTCTACAAGACGCTCGGGGTCTCCAAGGAGGCCGACGAGGGCGCCATCAAGAAGGCCTATCGCAAGCTCGCCCGCAACTTGCATCCGGACGCCAATCCGGGCGACACGGCGGCCGAGGAACGCTTCAAGGAGGTCTCCGAAGCCTATTCCGTCCTGTCCGACCCAGAGCAACGCAAGCAATACGACTCGGTGCGAGCGATGGCCGCTGGCGGTGCCCGCTTCGCCGCCGGACCAGGCGGACCGGGCGCGGGCGGTGGGTTCGACGACATGTTCTCCGCCATGTTCGGCGGTGGCGGCGGCACCCGCGTGCGCTATTCGACTGGCGGTTCGGAAGCCTTCAACCTGGACGACATTTTGGGCGCCTTTGGCGGCGGCGGTAACACCTTTGGCGGCTTCAGCCCTGGTGGGCGCCGTTCAGCCGGGCCGGTGGCGGGGGCAGATCTAAGGGCTTCGGTCACTTTGCCGTTCCGCGAGGCGGCGGCTGGATCAACCCAGGTGTTGACCATTGACGGCCAGTCGATGACTGTGCGCATCCCCGCTGGGGTGCGCAACGGCCAGAAAATCAAGCTGGCGGGCAAGGGCCAGCCTTCCCCAAACGGCGGCCCGCCGGGCGATCTGGTCATCACTGTGACGGTGCCAGTGCATCCGGTCTTCATGCTCGACGGCAACAATTTGCGCTTGACGGTTCCAGTGACTTTCGCCGAAGCGGCGCTTGGCGCCCGAGTCGAAGTGCCGACCCTTGACGGCGGCTCAGTCACCGTAAAAGTGCCGGGCGGCACGCCCGCCGGGCGCACCCTGCGGGTCAAAGGCAAGGGCATCACCACTGCCAAGGGAACCGGCGACATGCTGGTAACGATCTCGGTGGCGGTGCCGCAGAAAGTGTCCGGGCGGGCCAAAGAAGCACTCGAGGAACTGCGCGACGCCAGCCGCGATGAAGATCCTCGGGCCGAGCTACGACGGCAGGCTCTGGTCTAGCCACCGCCTGCCGGGCCTCACCGAAAGGATGTGAAACCGATGGCCGCGCTAAGGATGGAGGTCCGGGTCGGGCCGTCCCCGGACGAGTTCCCCGGTTCGCCGGAGGACACCCCGGTCTATCCGATTGGCGCCGCCGCCCGCCTGTCCGGGATGCACCCGCAAACGCTCCGCCAGTACGACCGGCTGGGCTTAGTTGTGCCTCAGCGCGCCGCCGGGCGCGGCCGCCGCTATTCCGCCCGCGATATAGCCACCCTGCGCGAGGTCCAACGCCTCTCCGCCGTGGAAGGCATCAACCTGGCTGGCATTGCCCGCATCTTGCGCCTTGAACAGGAAAACCGCCAGTTGCGCCGCCAGATTGAGTCCCTTCGCGCCGCTGTATACCCCGACCAGCGAGTTTTCGCGGTGGCTTCTTCGGGCGATGCCGTCCCCCTCGCCCGCGGCCAACGCCCCGCCGCCAGCCCCACGGCATCGAGCGCAGGAGCAATCGTCCTCTGGCGCGCCTAACCCACCGTACGGCACGGCCCATGGCAATTGGCGCCCGCACCACCGAGAACGCGGCTCTTGGCCCACTACCCCAGCAGCAGTGCCACCAACGGCGCTGGCACCGCCCAGACCTCACCTTCGAGGTCCAGCACGGACTTGGTGGCCACGATTCCCCGACCGAACTTGGCGCGAATGGTTCGGGCCTGCCCACGCCAGCCAGCGTCCACCCACTTGACCTCGATCGGCACCGTGGTTGCCGGTCCCGATTCCGTCGGCACCCGCACAGGCGCGAGGTCTATTTCATCCCCGGAGCG
>JAIRNM010000187.1 GCA_031258055.1 Bifidobacteriaceae bacterium | reverse complement strand
GTGCTCACGTATCCGGGTGGGTCGGTGTCGTTCTATTACTGGTTTTATTACGGGGACACGAATTATAAGGTCGGAGAGTTCCGGTTCGCTGATGAAGCTCAAACGGTTTGGACGGTCGACGATATTGGGGCGTTGCTAGCTCCGGCGCCGTGAATGACCGCCTACCGCCGGTCCGGCGTCAAGGTAAGGCTGGAGGCAGGTGGCCCGCAACGGCACCGTCATCCGGTGCGTAGTCGCAGGATCTCTCCTGGCGCCTGGACTCTCCTGGCGCTGAGTTACTGCGGCTGGGGGCGGTGGACGGGTTGGCCGCCCCTGGTCCGCCGCCGGACTCGTTTGCGTGGCGTGTGACCGCGAGACGCGGAACGATCAGACGAGCTGGACTGCGCGGCATCGGGCAAAGCTGACCGGCCAGCCGAACGGCCGCCAGGTGAACCCTTGGCGCGGGCTTGGGCCTTCGAGCGGCCATCGGTCCGGCCGCCCCGACCACCCTTACCACCGGGACCACCGCGACCATTCTCGCGGCGCCGTCCACCGGTTTCGCCGAGATCTTCCCAAGCTTCAGCGGCCAGGCCCGCCGCGGTGCGCTGAGCTCTCGGCAAGACCCCGCTAACGTCCGTGGGAATGTCCAAGTCGGCGTACAGATGGGGCGAGGTGTGATAGGTCTCCGGTGGTTCCGGTTGGCCGATCTCCAAGGCGCGGTCAATTAGTGACCAGCGCGGTAAATCATCCCAGTCCACAAAAGTGACCGCCGTACCCTTGTTGCCAGCTCGGCCGGTCCGACCGGTGCGGTGGAGGTAGATCTTCTCGTCCTCCGGGCACTGATAGTTGATGACGTGGGTGACATCGTCCACGTCGATCCCGCGGGCGGCGACATCCGTTGCCACCAAGACGTCCACCTTGCCCTTACGGAAAGCGCGAAGAGCCTGTTCGCGGGCGCCCTGGCCCAAGTCACCGTGGATCGCGGCGGCAGCGAAGCCACGCTCCGACAGATCATCCGCGAGGCGGGCGGCGGAACGTTTGGTGCGTGTGAAAACGATCACCCGGCCACGCCCCCGGGCCTGCAGAACACGCGCGATGATCTCCGTCTTGTTGAGGGCGTGGACCCGGTAAACTACCTGGTCAATGTTCTGAACCGTGGCGCCCTGGTCCTCTGGGTCCTGGAGCCGGATATGGGTGGCTTGGGTCATGTGGCGCCGGGCCATCGCGACAACCGGGCCGGGCATAGTGGCCGAGAACAACATGGTGTGGCGCCCCGCCGGAGTGGCCGCCAAAATCTTCTCGACATCAGGCAGAAAGCCCTGGTCAAGCATCTCGTCTGCTTCGTCGAGCACAACCGTGCGGGCGTAGCCCAAGTCAAGCTGGTGCTGATTCAGCAAGTCGATCATCCGCCCGGGCGTCCCCACGACCACCTCAGCGCCCCGCCGCAGGGCTTCGATTTGCGGCTCGTAAGCGCGGCCACCGTAGACCTGGACAATCCGGACGCTCCGATTAGCGGCGGCCGTGGCGAGGTCGGTGGCCACTTGGACGGCTAGTTCACGGGTCGGGACGACTACTAGGCCCTGTGGTTTGCCGGGCGCGGCTAGTTCCTCGAAGCCGTCCTCACCTGGGGCCTTGACCTTATCCAGGAGGGGGATGCCAAAGCCGAGGGTCTTGCCAGTGCCGGTCTTGGCTTGGCCAATGATGTCGTGCCCGGCCAGTGCCACCGGCAGCGTCATGGCCTGGATTGGGAAGGGCTGGGTGATGCCAGCTTGGGCCAGGGCGTCTATCACCCGTGGGTCCACGTCGAAGTCAGCGAAAGTTGGTTGGGGGTCGGTACTCAAGCGAGTTGTTTCCTTATCTATTCGGTTGCGGCTGGCGCGGGTGCCGTCTGGGGGGCAGCCATCGCGCCGGGCAGCCGATCGCTTGAATATAAGGTTTCGCATCCGCTTGCGGCCGGTCAGCCCGGTTCATCTTTCCGGCTAAGTGTACGCCGTCCGCTTGGGCCACCCGTCCTCGACGGTGCCTGTGATACCTTCGACTACATGGCACTACCAACCAGTATTCGACTACCGGATGACTTGAACGAGGCACTGGATGAGCGGGCACGCGATAGTTCTTCGACCAAGAGTGCGCTGATCACAGGCGCGCTGCGCGAATGGCTGATTACCCAGGCGCACCCCCGAATCCATTTTGTGACCACAACGACTGGCGAGCGCCGTGCGGCCCTTCTGGCTGGTCCGCAGGTCTGGACCGTGGCAGAGGCTTGGTTACAGCACGACCGGCCCGCTCGGACGGTGGAGAACCTGATAGAGGCGACCGGGCTGGCTGGGCCAGACGTGGAAGCCGCGCTGGCCTATTGGGCGGTTCATCAAGCGGAGATCGACCAGATCGTGGAGCGTCATTGGCGTGACCAGGACCAGGCCCTATCCGCCTGGGAACGTCGCCAGGCGCTCAAGGACCTCTGACTGGCGCTATGGCACCGACCCAGCGCCTGCGCCTTCTGCTTGACGAGCACTATTCGCCGCTGTTACGTGACCTGCTCCGGGCAAGAGGGGTCGATGCAGTCGCGCTCACCCATGACCGACCCGAACTCCGAGGCAGGCCGGACGACGAGGTGTTGGCATTAGCTCGGAACGAAAGCCGGGTGGTAGTCACCGAAGACGTCACGACGTTCGCCGCAGCGATCGCGGCTGTACCGGATCATGTCGGCGTCATCTTCTGTAACCACGCGCGGTTTCCGCGCACGCGGGCGGGGATACACGCTCTGGCTGAGGCGCTCGCAAGCCTGTCCGAAGGGCCGCCCGAGGGCCTCGGGTCCGCCCCGATTGCCCTGTGGTTGTCACGCCAACCGACGTCTAGCGGCGATGCCGTCGCGCGGAGTTCGCGCCACCGTGACGGGTAGTCCAGATTGTGGAGGAGCGGTCGCCGGTGTTCGCTGCTGGCTTTGCGAGAAGGCTCATCTATGAGCCCGTGGGCGGTGGTCAGGCGCCGAAGCCGACTCGGCGGGACTCGTTGCCGCCGACTTCGGCATAGGCCAGCGTTCTGGTAGGGATGATGACGGTGCGGCCCAGCTTGTCGGTGAGGGTGATGATCGGCTGGTCCTGTTCTATGGCGGTGGCGATGGTTTCCCGCACTTCTTCCGCCTTTTGGTTAACGTTGAGAGTGATTTCCCTGGCCACTTGGCGCATTCCGATGGTGACGTCCATAGGGACCAAGTGTAAGAGAGTGTTGCCTAGCCCGCCGAAGCGGCCGCGTGAGGGACCAATCGCGCGGGCCGCCGCCTCAT
>JAIRNM010000125.1 GCA_031258055.1 Bifidobacteriaceae bacterium | reverse complement strand
CGGCTCCTCAATTACCGCCTCCGGCGCCGGTTCGCCGTATTCGACGGGTTGGTACCAGCGGTAGGACCGGATCATGTGCCCACCCTACCCGGCGTCCGGGCGGCAACCGCCGCCTTAGCCGCCCAGCCGGCACCGCCGTCTAGGTGGCCTGCGCCCAAGGTCCGCCGGATCATCACCTCACCCAGCGGCGATGGCCGCCGGAGCGAATTTCCGCGGCGCTGTGAGCGACAGGCCCGAGCGACGCTCTCACAGCGTTTGGCCGCCGTCGACTACCACCACCGTGCCGGTGACAAAGGCCGAATCGTCACCTGCGAGCCATACCACCGCGGCGGCGATTTCCTCCGGGCGGCCTAGGCGTCCCATCGGCTGGCGGGCGATGAAGTCACGGCGGGCCGCCACCGGGTCGTCGAAGGCAGCGATCCGCTCGTCGAGCGACGGCGAGGCAGTGGTGCCTGGAGCCACCGCGTTGCAGCGGACGTGGCGGTCTATAACGTCCGCCGCAACGGCTTTGGTGAGCCCTATGACCGCCGCTTTCGAGGCGCCATAGGCAGCTCGGTTGGGTACGCCGCTGATCGACGACACAACCGATGAGATGTTTATGATCGACCCGAAGCCGCGCTCCACCATCCCCGGCAGGACCGCTTTGATGGTCCGAAACATGGCGGTCACGTTGATTTCGAAGGACCGCGCCCAGTCCTCCTCGCTCGCCTCGCCAATGCTGCCAGCGGCCACCCAACCGGCGCAGTTGACCAGCACGTCGACCGCGCGGGTGGCCAACGTCTCCCGGATTGCCGCCGGGTCGGTGACATCTAGGGACAAGGGTACGATGCCGTCCCGGCCGTCTGCCAGGAGGCTCACCTTTTCGTAGGACCGGTCCGAGGCGCTGACCTCAGCCCCCTCGGCGGCGCACGCCAGAGCGATAGCCCGACCTATGCCCTGGCCCGCGCCGGTGACGAACAGCCGCTTACCGACAAGCCGTCCGTGCGTCCGGCCGGCCGTCTGGCCGCCTGACTGGACGTTTTGCTGGACGTGGTGCTGGGCTTCTTGCTGACTGATCGTCTGGCCAGTGTCGTTCATTGGATGTCCTCTCTCGTTAGGTGGCTGAGGTCAATCAGCGCTTGATCGGAGCGTATGGAGCGGTAGGCGGCGTCCACTACGGCGATTGCATAGACCGCGTCGCGCGAGTCGATCTCCGGCTCGCGCTGGTCGGCCAGAGAGCCGACGAAATCCTCGACCTCCGCTAGGACGGACTCAAAGTGCCAGCCTCCGGGGCGCCAGGCATCCAAAGCCGGTTGGACCTCAAGCACCGCCCGCCCGGCGAAGTCGTGGTCACCACCGAACACTCTGACCACAGGGTCCTGGGCCTGATCCATCAGTATCACGCCCTTCGTCCCGTACAATTCCAACCGCTCCGAGTGGGGCGCCTCCGACACGGAAGTGAACATGCAGGAGAAGTGTGCTCCCGACTTCAGCAGGCCGGTCACCTCGGCTGTGTCCTCAATCTCATTGGCGAGCGGAAAGACTTTGCGCCCCACCGCCCGTAGCTCCGCGACCTCACCGAGCAGCCAGGAAAGCAGGTAGAAGGAGTGCGCGCCGGTGTCCAGAACCAGGCCGCCGCCCAACTCATAGCGGGTCCGCCAGTTGCCCGGCATGGATAGGTGGCGCTTCTCATTCGACCTGAGTTCAGTTCGGACCTGGATCACCTCCCCGATCGCTCCCTCGGCGAGCAACCGCGCGATGGCACGATAGGCCGCGATGTAGCGAGTGTTCTCCGCCACCATAAAATGCTTACCGCTGGCTCGGGCGCGCTGGTAGATGGCCAGAGAATCCGGGTAATTGGGCGCCACCGGCTTCTCGAGCAGTAGATGCTTGCCCGCGTCCAACACGGTCAAGGCCGCCTCTTTATGGAGGAAGTGGGGCAGGATCAGGTCGGCCGCCTCGACCCCAGGATCGGCGATCATCTCGCGGTAATCGGTGTAGGCGCGGGCTCCGAATTCGTCCGCGAACGAGTTCGCGACCGCCGGGTCGGCGTCACACACGGCAACCAGTCTGACCTTGTCCCCGCGCCGGGCGTAAGCCGTCGCGTGAGTGCGGGCGATCAGCCCGAGCCCGGCTATGCCCACACCGAAGCGTTGGTTGTCCATGGGAAATATCTCCTTCGAAAGGGTCTCATGCGGGTTGGTCCTCAAGGTTTAATCAGCCTTTTAGCGCCCCGGCCAGGGCGTCGGAGCCGTAGCGGCGCTGCAAAAGGTAGTAGATCGCCATCACCGGCAGCGCGACCATCAACGCGGCAGCGCAAGTGACTTGGTACGATGCCGCTCCATATTGCCGCCCGACGAAGTAGTTGAGCGCGGCCGGAGCCATCTGCAGTTTCGGGTCGGTGATCATGACGATGGCAAGCAGCAGATTGTTCCAAGTCCAAATGAACAAGATGGTGGCCATCGCGAAGATCGGCGCCCCAGCGGGCGGAACAATGACCCGCCAGAGCAAGGCCCAACGGTTAGCCCCGTCACTGCGGGCCGAGTCGATCAACTCACGCGGAAATGACCGGAAGAAGGCGGTCATCCAGTAGGTGCCAAAAGCCATCGAACCACCGATGCACGGCAGGATCATTGCCCAATAGCTATCCAACAGCCCGATGGTCCGAAACTCGTAGTACAGCGGGATGATGGTCGCTTCGTAGGGCACGATCAGCCCCAGCACGAACAGTGCCAGAAGCAGTTTCGATCCTCTAAAGCGCATGGTGCCGAAGGCGTAACCGGTCAGAATTGACAAGAACGTCGCGACCCCGACCACTGAGACCGCGACAATCATTGAGTTCACCAGCGACCGACCAATCCCGGCCATTGGATCTGTCCAAGCTTGGATGAAACTACCGAGCGACCACGGCGCTGGGATAGCCAGCCCGCTGGCGGAGCCGGTTGGCTTGTTGAACGCCACCAGGAAAGTCGACACGAACGGCATCAGGGCGAAGAAGCCGAATGCGTAGAGTACGCAATAGGTGATCAGGTTCTCACGTCTGGAAGCCATGGCGGATCAATCCTTCGATCTGAAGACACGGTTGATGACGATCACTCCGGCGCCAATCACCACGGTGAGCAGGACCGCGACGGTCGCTCCGCGCCCGATCTGCATATTCAAGAAGACGTCACGATACATGATCAGCGAAGGCGTTGTCGTGGCGTAGCCAGGGCCACCGCTCGTCGTCATGAGCGGCAGGTCAAAGGTACGCAGCGCCATGATGAAGGTCAGCACCAGGGAGACTCGCAGTTCCTGGCGCACGCCGGGAACGGTGACGGCGAAGAATTCGCGGACCGGACCAGCGCCGTCAGCCCGGGCCGCGTCATATAACTCGCGCGGTATGTGCTGAGCGCCGGATAGCAGCATCACCACTACGAAACCGAACATGACCCAGAACGCCACCAGGCCCAAGGCGGGCAGGGCTAAGTCCTGGGAACCCAGGTAAGCCTGCGCCTTGTCCGCTCCAAGAAGCGCTTTCACGAATAAGTTGACGGTGCCATCGGTGGCGTAGATCCAGCGCCAGGCGATCGCTACGACGGCCAAAGCGATGGTGTACGGCAGGAAATAGACGAACCGCAGGAAGGTCAGCCCGCGGATCTTGGTCCGCGCTATCAGACCCGCCAGGACTAGCGCGACCAGCACGGGAAGCACACAAGAAAAGAGGATGAAAGCCAGCGCCACCAGACCCGCCCGCCAAGTCCCCGGGTCCGAGAGCGCGGCCCGGTAGTTGTCGAACCCCGACCAGCGCGGCGCTGTTAGGCCGTTCCAGTCCAAGAACGACAACCGACCAGTCTCAAAGATGGGCAGAAGCACGAACGCCGCGTAAAAGGCGAAACCGGGGAGGATCAACAGGTAGGGCCAGGCCCCCGGTCGATCCGTCCCACGGATGCCCCTGGCGCGCCGACCCCGCTTGCGCCCCCAGCTAGCGCCTCCGGGGCGGCCGACCGGGGAGGGCGGAGCGCCCACCGTGCTTGCGGGAGTGGTCATGAGCGCCGTCACAGACTCGCGGGCCCGACCAGTTCCGGCTTGGCCACACCGATGATTTGGCGGGCTTCGGCGGCGCTGGCTGGCTCGCGCCCCATCAGGGCCGCCAGTTTGACGACTTCATCGACCAGTTCAGCGTTGCTGCGCGAGGGGGTGCCGTCCGGCAGGTACGGGTTGTCCTCCCAGCCAACTCTGACGTGCCCGCCCATCGCCAGGGCCTGGGCCAGGATTCGCCATTGCGCCCGTGGATTCATCACCGAGCAGTTCCAGTTGGTGTCCTCGGGGAGGTGACGGACCAGGTAGTCCAGCGCGTCTGGAGTGGGTGGCGTCCAGGCGCCGC
>JAIRNM010000375.1 GCA_031258055.1 Bifidobacteriaceae bacterium | reverse complement strand
TTGTCCCGGCGAACTGGACTCTCCACCGTCCTCCGGCTCGGTGGGCGAGCAAGCCGCGAGGCCGACCAGGGCAGCCGTGCCGCCGACAACTGCCGTGCCGCCCAAAAAAGCTCTTCTTGAGACTGCATTACTGGCCCCTTCCGGGTGGGGCATCCCGTGCTTCGTTGCCACGGGAGATAGGCTACTCCGGCCGTAGTTCCCTGACAAGGCTGTTCGTGGCGGTGTCGAAGAATGCCTCGCGGAGTGGCGCTATGGTGCCCGTCTGATAGTTGCGGGTGGTCCCAGTTCCGTGGTCGGGGACTTAGATGTCGGCTAAACCCGGCTCATTCGCCGAAGCTGCGGTGGATCAGTAGCGGATCCATCCATGCCAGCGGCGGGTCGGTGCCCGCGTGTAAGCTTCGTAGCCGACGGGCACTGTGTGACTCGGATTGATGCGCGGGTGGGTGATGAAATGGTGCCGTTCGATGTGGTCGAACTTGGTGGTGTGGGCGAAGGCTGGGCGCTGATAGAGGAACTGCCAGGCCAATCACGTCTTCGAGTCCCTTTGGTTGGCGGACAAGCGCCTGGCGGCGCTTTGGGCTTCTTGGTCGAGCCACCGGCCTCGCCGTAAACCGCGAAATCGACCGGGCTAGCTTCGGGCAGTCTGGTTTTGGGGCGGTGTCGCTTCGAGTGGCGTTACCCTGGGCGATGCCGTCGCCGCCAGTGATCTAGTTATGGCCGAGTCCTTTTCAGAAATGTGTTTTGGTTTGCCTTGTAGCTGACCGGTGTCAAATCTGGAAGTCACCTACTTTGTAGGCGTTAGCCGACAGGTTGATCCTGGACACGAATTGGCGTCCGCGCTCGGTCTTAGGCGAATCGAAGACTTCGCCTGGTGTTCCTTGTTCAAGGATCTGGCCGTTATCCAACAAGATGACTTTGTCAGCTACCTCGTAGACGAAGTTCATCTCATGCGAGACGATCACCATGGTGCGGCCGCTTTGCGCTAGGTCCTTGATGACCGCCAGCACCTCTGTGATCATTTCCGGGTCGAGGGCGGATGTTGGTTCATCGAGCAGGATCACCTTGGGGCCCAGCGCCAACGACCGCGCGATCGCTACCCGTTGTTGCTCGCCGCCGGAAAGCTGATTCGGGAAATGATCTAGGCGGTCAGACAAGCCGACCAACTCAAGTAGTTCCTTGGCTTGCTCAGTGGCTTCAGCCTTCGGCACTTTCCGCACCGTGGTCAGGCCTTCGGTGACGTTCTCCAGCGCCGTCTTGTACTTGAACAGGTGGAACAACTGGAAAACCATCGCTGTGTGCCGTCGCATGTACTGGATGTCGTCTTTGGTGGCTTTAGCGGCATTGAAGCTCCGGTCGTCTAGAGTGATGGTGCCCCCGTCCGGTTGTTCCAAGAAGTCGATGCAGCGCAGAAGGGTCGATTTCCCTGAGCCGCTGACGCCAATTATGCCGACCACCTGGCCTTCTTCGACGTCTAGATCAATTCCTTTGAGCACTTCAATTGAGCCGAAGCTCTTCTTCAAGTCACGCAGTTGGAGCGCCGTGGTCATGCCCCGACCTCCTCACGCACTGGCCGCTTGTCCGCTAGCGGCGGTGCGTCCGCAGCGAGGGGCGGCGAGTCAAGCGGTTCAGCGATCGCTACCGGCCCTGCCGTAGCTACTGGCTGTGCCGCCGGTTCCGTCGCTTCCGACGCTAGGCCAGGGGGCGGCACGGGCGGGCGGACCGGAGCTCCAGTCGCGGCTGTGACGGCATCATCCACCGCCGCGTCAGGGTTCGCGCCAGCGTCCCGGTCTATTGAGAAGAACCGCCGTGGACGGCGAGCTTTCAGGGCTGCGGCCTTAGTCGCGGCTTTGGGATCGCGTTCGTTCCGCCTGAGCGAACGCTCCCAGCGCACCAGCAAGCGTGATGCGATCAGCGTCAGTATCCAATAGATGATGGCTAACGAGACGTACATCTCGAAGTACCGGTAACTGCGCCCTGCGATCAATCGGGCGCCGGCGGTCATCTCCACCACGCCGCAGACGAACACCAACGATGTGTTCTTCAACATGTTGATAAAGCCGTTCCCAAGGTTGGGTATGGCCACGACCGCCGCTTCCGGGATGATGACGCGACGTAGTGTCTGCCAGCCGGTCATGCCAATAGAGTGGGCCGCTTCGATTTGGCCTTTCTCGACCGAGAGAATGGCGGAACGGATGGACTCCGATGAGTAGGCGGCATCGTTCAAACCCAGGGCGACTAACGCGAAGACTATGGGCGGAATGCCGTTGACGTTCAACCCCCAGCCGAAGCGATCATTGAAATAAGTGAGGAAGAAGGGGATTCCAAAGTAGGTCGTATAGAGCTGGACAATGATTGGCGTGCCCCGGGTGAAGGACACGTAGAAGTCGGCCAGCGGCTTTAGAACCTTGATCCGCTTGATTTTGATCCAAGCCACCAAGAAGCCGATGATAAGACTCGTGGCCGTGGCGATCAGAGCGATCTCCAGGGTGATCGGCAAGTAGCTCAGGATCTCCGGGATCTTCTCGAAGACTACTTTCAAGTCGAACAGCATGATGAACCTCTCCGCGCCGACCGGCCCTAGCACCGGGGATTTGCCTAGGGCCGGTAAACGCAATTGGTGGTCAGCGGCCAGTCATGTCAAAGCCGAAGAACTCTTCCGACAGTTCGACCAGCGTTCCTTGTTCAGCCAGGTAGACGAGAGCTTCATCGACGCGATCCGCCAGTTTCTGACCGTCCTCGTTCTTAGCGAAAATGAACCAGCCATACGGGTCTTGGATTTGTTGGGTCTCTTCTTGGCTTAGCTGCACATATTTCAGTTTCCCGTCTAGATCGGAGTATTCAGCAATGAAGTTGTCGAACATCGGGATCTCGAGGAAGCTGAAGTCAACAACGCCGTCCGCCAGGTCGGTTAACTGTTTGATTTGTTCGGCGCCGGTGTAGACCGTCTCGATCGGATTGTCGGGATGTGCGGCGTTGAACGACTCGTAGAAGAGTTGGGCAAAACCGCCACCGTCGCCAGTGAAGGTCTTTAGGCCGCCCAGGTCCTCAAGACTTTCAATGTTATGGGGGCTATCGGTCGGAAGCACCACAACTGTCCAGTTGTAGACGTAGGGCTCCTTGCCGAAGAGGTACTTCTCCTCCCGCTCCGGTTTCTTGGTGATGTTGTTGTCGCCCATCTGGTAGCGTCCGGAGTCTATGCCGGTAAAAATTGAGGCGAACTCGGTGACCTCGTATTCGAAGGTATATTCCGGCAGATACTCGTCAATCGCCTGTACCACTTCATAGTCATAGCCGGTGAGGTTGCCATCATCATCTTGCCAAAGGTATGGCTTAGGGCCAGCGCCTGTCCCAATCAGGATGTTGGTGACCTCGACCTCCTCGCCCTTGCTGGTTGTGGCTTTACCGTCACCAGAGGCGCTCGCGCTTGAATCATTGCCGCAGCCAACCAGGAGGCCGGAAAGGGCCAAGGCGAGAACCGGTAGGGCGGCGACCTTGTTTAGTGATAACTGTTTCATGTCGGAAAGCTGCTTTCTTTGTCTGTGGGTCGTTTCTGACGACCGTTGGGAATCGTTTCTTGGGCTCGCCGATTAGGCGAAGGTCCAGCGTTCGTAGGAACCGCCGCCGCCGGGGCCGGTGTAGAACGGCGAGCCAGTGAGGTGCTCACGGCCGGCTGGCTCTTGCCAGGTGGCCAGAGCCTCAGCCCCGGTCGGCAGCGGAACATCTGAACCACCACCCGGACCGCCACGCCCCTGATACTCCCCAGACGGCCCGGGCAGCAGGCCTAGGAAGTACTGTTCGCGCTCATCGGCGAAGTCTTGGGCGAACAGGTCACGGGCGTAAGCCCACAAGTTCGGGAAGTCGGCCAGGTGGACAGTGTTTTCCTCGCCAAAGAGTTTGACGATGCCGACCCGGTAGCCCCGGTCGTAGCTGGACAGGGTCTGGAACAGGCGGACATCCGAGTCGGTGATCTGAGGGCCGAACAAATAGCGCCGGGAGGCAAGCCGGAAATCATAATCGGCTAGCCGAGCCTCAAAGACAGTCTTCGCCGCCCCAGCGGCGGCCTTGTTGGTGGCGAAGATTTGCTTATAGGTGCCGTTGTTGACGTCATCGAAAATCTGCTGGTTGAGCAGGTCGATCTCCTTACGCAAGGGCACCGGATAGAGATCCGGGGCGCCCGGCTTATGGTAAGCCGACCAGGCCGTTTCCCATTCATAAGAGAGGAGATGATAGTTGTTCGACACAACCAGCCCGGTCTTGGTGTCAATCACAGTTGGTGAGGTTCCCCGTCCTTGGAAGCTGGGGTCTGTGCGCCGGTAGAAATCATTGAGCCGATCAGTCGCGAACTGGGCTTGGAGGTTGTTGCCGTGTGGCGCTATCAACCAGCCATCATCATCACGGCCAGTCAGAAGGGCGAACGGCACCACCTCGGTTAGACCCAATAACCTGAGCACAATCTGCTGGCGGCGGTTCCAGCCGCAGCCGGTGTTACCGGCCAGAACATAGCGTCCTGGTTCAACCGGGAACTCGTCTTTGCCGGTACCGAAATGGCGGGTAAACCAGTTCCGTTGCCGCCTAAAGCCGCCGTCGGCGGTCTGTTCGGCGCTAAGCTCCGGGAAGTTCGCCTGCGGTACCGGCGCGGGCCGTGTCTTCAGGTCCGCTTCTAGTTCGGCAGTGAGTGTGGCCATGGTTTCTCCTTAGTGTGAGTGGGGCTTGCTGTCTTTGAGATTGCTCTTTGGATCCCTTGCGAATGGTCTTGACTTCGATGATTCATCCGGCGCAGTCGATTTCACCTGCACCGTTCCACTAACGCGAAAGTGAACGTAAGCCAAGGTCAAACGGCCACGTTCAACGTTCTGCCCGGACCGGACTTTCCCTAATGGCGGCGTCCGCCGCAGGCGGGCTGGGTGGCTAATGGGGACAGGCCCTATTCCTCGAACGCCTAGGCGTTTTCAGGTGGGAGGCCCGTCCAGATCAGCGGTTGCCAGCGCCGGGGAAGGCCGCGTTGATCGCGGCCATACACATTCGGCAACACCGATCAATGACGCGCTGGGGCTCGCAGGACATGCCCACATACAACCGCTGCCCACAACCACCCGTCAAAACTTGTAAAGCCAATGTAAAGACCGGTCGAGTTTCCCCTCAGCGCTGTGCCGCCCTATTGCCTGTGCGGTCACCGGTCATCGCCGTTGATGGTCGACGTCAGGCACATGTGGTCCAGCCGACCGAGGTACTCTCAACAATGATTCGTCGTTGGTGTTTTACGTCGGGGCTGACCTGCGCGTTCGCACCATGGCGTAGACGGATGCGGGGTCTTGGGACGGGAAGCTGGTGGTGTCAACGTCCGTCTGGGCTTGAAAGACCCCGCATTGGTCATCTATCGGGCCGCACTTAACGTCCCCTATGACATCGGCCGTGGGTCTGTCAGCTAGTTCCAAGCCCGGCGGTCATGCCTCTGGGTTGAAAGCCTGATTGAGTACGCCGTTTGTCGGGGCCAGTTCCATCGACTACGCCTTTAATCACAGTAGAAATCATCGAGTACGCCGTTTCTTAGGCGTTCGCGGCCTGGTCGACGCGGTGACCTGGGCAAACGCAAATCGG
>JAIRNM010000293.1 GCA_031258055.1 Bifidobacteriaceae bacterium | reverse complement strand
GCGCCGGCGGCTTCATGGAGCGGGGGGTCGCCGCGACTAGGGTTGGCGTACATGGCCCGTGCGGCGCGGCAGCACAGGTCCCCGTGGCCGGGTTGGTGGCGGCCGTGTTCGGCCACTGGGACTCGCGTGCTGCCGACCTCCAGATGCACAGCCACGTCACAATAGCCAACCGGGTCGCCCCCGAACACGAAGGGCCGGCTCCAAACGTGAAGCCCTTCCGTCCTGCAACGCTGGAGCTGTCGGCAGTAGTTTGCGGGCGTTGCTGCGCGGGTGAAACAGGTTCCCACTCGCGCTCACCGCGGTCGATGTCCTCGATTCGCGGCGGGATTCATCCTATCGATTCGCACACGCATTGGAGTTGCCGCACTAAGTCCAAAGACGCAGACTCTTCGATATTCGCAGTGCATTCCAGGAGAACGCCTTCATTTGGCAAGTATTTCGCGACGTAGGTGGGGCTGAAGCGAATCGATCCAGGAATAGGGCTGGTGTCATTCGCGCAGGTAGCGAGGAAATCATCAAAACTGCCCGGACCAGACCAAGCGTCACCGCGTTGGCACAATTCGTACGAGTGATCCGATCTTATGTAATACTCCTCACTTTCGTAAGAGCTGGCGTCCATCCCGTCGGGAAAATACATAGCCGAAATCGACAATCTGAAAATGTCGTTGGCAGGGTCATGCAAAATTGTTGAGTTTGCGTCCTCGTTGACCGGTGCCCACGACGGGTCAACTCCGTTCACCGTTGCCGTGTACGAGATCTCTTGGTTTAATCCCATGACGAACGGGTAGGCAGTTTCCGCGGCCACCGGGCAAACAGGTGGTTCATCCGCTAACTGGGTCGGCGAAATAGGGTCTTCTTCAACTTCGACCTGGCCCGTGTTGGCAGACGACGCGCCGCCTTGCTCTGTCGGTGTCTCGTCAGGGGGGCTCTCACTGGGTTCCGAACCGCATGCTGCTACAACGAGACCCGTGATCGTGAAAGAGACTGCGGCAACTAGTGCGCGGGATCGGCACTGGGATCGGCACCTACTCGCACTGGTCAGCGGGGGGGCGCAGTTAAGCCTTGCTCAAATTGGTCTGGCATTTGACGGGTTCCTTTCGGGGAGTAGTGGCAGTCGAGTCAGACAGAGTATTACTGCTCTCATCGCAACCTGCGCCGGGTCATCGTGGAGCGAACGAGTCGCCGGGTAGGCTGAGGGTGTGACGCCGAAGGTTGCGACTGTGATTCGAGATGGGCTGGCGCTTGACATGGACGAGCGGGCGTTGGTCGCGAACGCCCTTTTTGAAAGTCTTCACGGGCCTGAGGTCATGGGAACTGTCGATGCGGCGTGGCGGGCCGAGGCCGCGCGGCGCCTTGACGAGGTGCGCTCCGGTGAGGTTGAACTGGTCGATGCCGACGAGCACTACGCGCGGTTGCGCGCAGAGTTCGCCCCGTCCGCCCAATGACTGTTCCGCAGCGCGAGCATCCTGAGGCGGTGGCTGAGTTCGACGCTGCGGTGCGTTGGTACGAATCCCAGCAACCGGGAGTTGGCCTGGTCCTGGTGGACCGCGCCGGGCAGGCGCGTCAAGAGATCGCGGACTGGCCGAGCGGCGCTCGCCAGTTCGAGCCTGAGTTGGAACGCCAGTCGACAGATGCCGTCATCCGCAGTAAGGCCGTCCGCGGTTATCCCTACCGAATTATCTACACGATGGATGACGGCGTCATCGTGATCCTGGCTTACGCGCATGCTAAGCGGCGGCCTGGCTACTGGATGTCCCGGCTTGACAGCTAGACGGCCGACTGGTCAGTTAGCTTGTCGACGACGAGTTCTTCGAGCCGCTGGGCATGGACGCCTACCTGGCGCTAGCCGCTCGCCCCGGTGGCCTCCTTGCACGCCGCCGCCCGTTCCCTGGTCGCCTTCTACCAGGGCTGCTGGACGGCGCGGCATCACCTAGGCGGGTTGGCGACTCCTCGCGCCCGAGACGATCACCGAGGCACTGACCTGACTTCTGTCGCCTAAGTGACACATGTGGTGTTGGCGTTTCGGAGCGATGCGAGGATGTGCGCGGCGTCGTCTGGCACGATTGGGGGCACGGTGACGTGGGCGCCGCCGATGGCGACCTCGGCGGTGCGGACGGGGCGTGGCGTGCGCACGAACCGGCGGATTGGCACCCCGGTGGCGCGTTGGATGGCGCGGGACACCGCCAGGCCGGCGAACACCAGTCAGGTGCGCCTCGATGGATGGTCGGGAGTGGACGCACATGGGCCTGGCCTTGATATCGGCTTTCGAGATCCGGAACGACGCCTCGACCTCGAATAGCTGGTGGTAGTGGGACACGACGGTCAACGGATCGACCGGGTCCCGCTCGCACGGCGGCCTGTAGGCGCTCCCGCCGGGCGCCGGCGGCAGGCCCCTGACCGGCAGGTTCGTGATGTAGCCCTTGATCCCGGCGCGGGCGCGGGCGGCCGCGATGAGCGGCTCGTTCAGGGTGGCGGCCTGCTCGCCCAGCACCACGAACTGGGCCCGTTTAACGGGTCTTAGCCCGTCCACCACAGCCTGGGCTTTGGCGACCTGTTTGGCGATGTTCCGCAGGTCCCGTTCAGCCCGGGCCTGGCGGTACTGGTAGACCACCGCCCAGCGGCGTGGTCCGGTCCTCTTCGTCCCGGCCGGGCGCGGCTCGACGAACACCTGCCCGTCGACCACCGGCTCGCCGGGGTAGGCGCGGGCGAACTCGGCGACCTTCCACGGCACCTTGTCGATCCGGGAGCCGACGATGAAGAAGAACCCCGCGTCCTCCAACGCCAACAGGTTCGACTCGGCCAGCATCGCGGCGTCCGCCACCACCGTCAGATGCTCCAAGCCGCGCTCGGCCGCGAAGCCGGCCGCCACCGGCAGGATCGTCTTCGTCTCGGCGGTGTTGCCCTTGAACGCCCGGTCCGGTACAGCGGCCTCGAACCCCAAAGCCCGCCACACCCCGTCCAGCGCGTCCGCCAACGCCCCCGAGAACGTCCGAGCCACCCTGGCCCCTTCCCCTGGGCCCCGGCGCCGCGTCGTCGTCCCACAGCCGCCCCTGGCCGGCGTTCACCCGCTCCCACGCCGCAGCGACTAGCAAAGCCACCTCGGCCGACGTGCGGCCCGTGCCGACATGCTCCAAGCCAACCCGCTCGCTTCCGCGCCTCCACTCCACGCGCACCGCCGTGCCGCCCTCGCCGTTGGGCACTTTCGACACGAAACCGCGCACCAGACAAGCCTACGGCGACGCCATTAAGTGACACATTTCCCCGAAAACCGCCGCGAAACCCCAGGCCAGAGCATCGGCCGCCAAGCCAGCCGAAAAAGCGGCAGAAGTCAGGTGAATCGGTTCACCGCCCGATTGCGAACAGCGCTCTGATCGGGTTTCCCAGTGCCGCCGCCACCGCGAGTCGCGCGTCCCTAACCGCGGGAAGCGACCGGAGACCGCGATACGAAATCATGACCGGTCGCGCTTGCGGGGCGGAACCATCTAACCCCAACACCGAATTGTTTGCGCTGGTCAGCGCCGTGTGACGAGCGTTATGTACGAACCCCAATCTCCCGCATCACGGCGCCCGCCGCAGGCGGCCTGCGAGTCTGACTCGAAACGGCGCCGAGGCGTCCGGAACCAGCGGCCCAGCAGCGACCTTTTGAAAGCCGGTCAAGCGATTTGGTAGGGGTCGTCGCCGATCTCTACTTCGACGCGGATTGCGCCGCCAATCGCCGCAGCGTGCCGATCTCAGTCTTGTCCATATCGCCGGACTCAATACCGGAGACTCGACGCTGCGAAACGCCGATGCGATCGGCGAGGTTAGCCTGCGACAGTCGCTGGTGCTCGCGCAACTCCCGGAGTCGGTAGGCGCGGACCTCCTTCAGCATGCGTTCGCGGTGCGCTTCCACTCTGGCGCGGCGTTCCGGGCTGAGTTCCGCCAGTCGGTCATCGAGTGTCTTAGCCATTGTCATCTCCCTTCAGTGCCTGGTTGTGCTGGTCGAGCCGATCGTCTGCCAAAGGAATAGCGGCGCGGTACCAGCGG
>JAIRNM010000261.1 GCA_031258055.1 Bifidobacteriaceae bacterium | reverse complement strand
CGGTCCTGGCGCACCCCGGCGCGACCGGGCGCCAAAAGATAATCGACGACGACGGCATCGGGCAAGCAAGACATGGGAACTGCGGCCGAAGCGGCGGTCGGTGTGCACGAGCGACCGGCTCGGGTCTGGCCGGGGGTGCTCGGGGTGCTGCTGGTGTTACTGCTGCTGGGAGGCGGTGTCGCGCTGATACTGGCCGCCTGCCTACCGGACCCGGACCACCCTGAACCGTTCGCGCTGACCGTCGGCATAGTGCTGTTGGTGGTCGCGCAAGCGCCGTTGACCGGGTTGGTGATTGTCAAGCCAGGCATGGCGGTAGTGCTGGTGTTCTTTGGTAATTACATCGGCACGATCCGGCGGACCGGGCTGTGGCTGTCGGTGCCGCTGGTGTCCAGACAGAAAGTCTCGCTGCGGGTGCGCAACTTTGAGACCAACGAATTGAAAGTCAACGACGCTGACGGCAACCCGATCCAAGTCGCCGCCATCATTGTCTGGCAAGTCACGGAAACCGCCCAGGCCAGCTTCGCCGTTGACGACTACCGGGACTTCGTGACCGTCCAGTCAGAATCGGCGCTGCGCCATGTCGTCATGACCCACCCTTATGACGGGCCGGATGACACCGCCACTTTGCGCGGTTCGACCAGCGAGGTCTCCTCGGAACTGGCGGCGGAAGTGGCCGAACGGGTGGCCGTGGCCGGTGTGACAATCATCGAGGTGCGCATCTCCAAGCTCTCCTACGCGCCGGAAATCGCCGAGGCGATGTTACGCCGCCAGCAAGCCGGAGCGATCATCGCCGCCCGCGAGAAGATTGTCGAAGGCGCCGTCAGCGTGGTTCAAGAAGCTCTGGTTCGCCTTGAGGCGGACGGCACTGTCACGCTCGACGACGAGCGCCGCGCCGCCATGGTCTCCAACCTGTTGGTGGTGCTCACCAGCGACCAACCGGCCAACCCAGTCATCAATGCGGGGAGTCTATACACCTGATGGAGGCGGCTGACAGCCCAGCGGCCAAGGGCGCTGCCGCGAGCGGTACCAGCGCCCGCAAGTCCGTGCTGCTGCGCTTAAATGCCCCGGTCTACGAAGCGATTGCCCGTTGGGCGCGCGACGACCTCCGCTCTGTCAACGCCCAGATCGAGTTCCTATTGCGCCGTTCTTTAGAGCAGGCCGGCCGAGCGCCAACCAACCCAGGTCCGATGCCGCGCCGCGGCCGCCCGCCCAACCCTCCGTGATGTTCCCAGGCCGGAAGGCGCCTCTTGGTTTAGATGGCTTGGATGGCGGCGCGTTCGACCGCTAGGCCGGATTCGTAGCGGGCGAGGAAGGTGCTGAAGCCAGCCACATCACGGGCGAGGGGTGCGGCTATGTCGACGGGGGCACCGGCGAACACGACCTGTTGAAGGAACTGGGCCAACGTCAAGCCGTCCGCGGCCGCCTCCAGGTAGCGGGCCAGCAGGGCGATCCCCCACGCCCCGCCTTCGGAGGCCGAGGCGGCCACGCCGACCGGCGCGCCGATAGCTGCCGCCAACAAACGCTGGGCCACGCCAGGAGTCTTGAACACACCGCCGTGTCCATACATCGCCTCGATCTTCACGTTCTCTTCCGCCAGCACTCTCATTCCCACAGCTAACGCCGCGAACACCGCGTAAACCTGGGCGCGCATGAAGTTCGCCAGGGTCAAACGCGAATCCGGAGTGCGTATCACCAACGGACGCCCCTCGGCCAAACCGACAACCGGCTCACCCGACAGCAGGTTGTAGGCGAGCAGGCCGCCGCCGTCTGGTTCGCCCGCCAAAGCCGCCTCGAATAGAGCCGCGAACACCCGATCCGCGTCAACGCTCCGGCCGCCTTCACCCTGACCGCCGCCACCCCGAGCGCCTTCACCCTCGCTGCTCAAAGCCTCGGCGAACTGGGCGAACACACCCGCCCAGGCGCCCAACTCAGAAGCACCGTTATTGCAGTGAACCATTGCCACCGGGTCACCGGCTGGGGTTGTCACTAGGTCCAACTCTGGGTGGACCCGCGCGGGCGGCCGGTCCAGCACCACCATCGCGAAGATTGACGTCCCAACTGACACGTTTCCGGTCCGAGGCGCGATCGCCCCAGTCGCTACCATCCCCGTGCCCGCATCCCCTTCTGGCGGACACAGCGGTGTGCCCGGTTCTAAACCGCCCGCGGGGTCCAGCAACGACGCGCCCGATGCCGTCAGCGCGCCCGCCTCCTCACCTGCCAGCAACACTTCCGGCAGCAGTTCGCGCAGCGACTGGCTCGGTTTTGGCAGCGCCGTCGCTGCCAAGCTAGCCAACAGTTGGTCGAAGGCAGCCAGCTTGTCCGCGTCCCAGTCCCCCACCGCTGAGTCAATCGGGAACATTCCTGAAGCGTCGCCTATCCCTATCACTTTGCGCCCGGTCAGCCGCCAATGGACGTAACCAGCCAGCGTGGTAATGAAATCCACTTGGCCGACGTGTTCCTCACCGTCCCGGATCGCTTGATAAAGATGCGCCACCGACCAACGCAGCGGCATGTTAAACGCTAACAATTCGCTGAGCTCAGCCGCCGCCGGACCGGTGTTGGTGTTACGCCAAGTCCTAAACGGCACCAATAATTCGCCATCAGCATCAAAAGCCAGGTACCCGTGCATCATGGCGCTGATCCCAAGCGCCCGGTAACGCCGTGGCCGGCGCCCATAACGCCGCTCGACTTCTCTCGCCAGATCGCCGTAAGCCGCCCGCAATCCTTCCCAGACCGCCTCCAACGAATAGGTCCACAAACCATCCCGGTACTGGTTCTCCCAATCATGTGAACCGGTCGCCCAAACGGCGCCGTCCGGCCCGATCAAACAAGCCTTAATCCGAGTCGAACCCAGTTCAATACCAAGATAGCCACCGCCGCCCGCGACCAGGTCGCCGATCCCCTCGACGCCGCTGGCAACGCCCCTACCAGTGCCCGGGCCACTAGTTCTATCTGGCTCCAGCGCTCCGATTCGCTCAGCCCCACCGCCAGCGCTTGCGTCGGCGTCAAAGCCGCTAGTTGCCTCGATTGCCGCCGCTCCGCTCTTGTCGCTCGTTCCGGCGAGGTTATTGGTCCTCGATTGCCTCGTTCCTTCTCCAACCATGGTGACTTGGGTGCCCTCCTCGACTCCGCTGACGATCGCCTCGCTTGTCAAGCTTAGGGGCTTTCACTCCCTTGAGGCTCGACCGCGTTAGCGCTAACATAGCTTGGCGGGATGGACTAAGAGCTACGCCAGGGAGACGGACAAATGAAAGCTGTACCGGCCAGCGCCAAGCTGGCGGTCGACCAACTGCGCGCAGAGGTCGCCGCGCTGCACAGCGAATTGACCCGCTGGCAGCTAGTGGCTTGGACAGCCGGGAACATTTCCGCCCGCGTTCGCGGCGAAGACCTTATGGTCATCAAACCGTCGGGTGTCTCCTATGACGAGTTGACGCCAGAAAACATGGTGGTGACCGACCTGGGCGGTGAGTTGGTGGAAGGCGTCGGCAAAGCGTCATCGGACACCGCCTCCCATGCCTACGTCTACCGCCACCTGGTGTCAGTCGGCGGCGTGGTGCATACCCATTCCACCTACGCCACCGCCTGGGCGGCTCGGCGCGAGCCGATCCCCTGTGTCCTGACCATGATGGGCGACGAGTTCGGCGGCCCCATACCGGTCGGCCCGTTGGCGCTGATCGGTGACGACTCAATCGGCCGCGGCATTGTCCAAACCCTCGCCCAGTCGCGTTCCCCCGCCGTCTTGATGGCCAACCACGGTGTTTTCACCGTAGGCGCTGACGCTCGGGCGGCTGTCAAAGCAGCCGTGTTAACCGAGGAAGTCGCCCGGACTGTGCATATAGCCCGCCAGTTAGGCGAACCGGTGGCACTCGCGGTTAGCGACATCGAGCGACTCTATGAGCGCTATCAGACCGTCTACGGCCAATAGATAAGGAATCTGAGATGGAAGTCTGGTTCACTACCGGCTCGCAGCACCTGTACGGACCCGAGACGCTGGCTCGGGTCGATCAAAACTCGCGCCGAATCGCCGCCGCACTAGACGCCGCGCTACCCTTGAAAGTGATTTGGAAACCGGTGTTGACCAGCAAGGACGCTATTTCCAGACTGCTCACGGAGGCCTCCGGGGAGCCGAACTGTGTTGGCGTGATCGCTTGGATGCACACCTTCAGTCCCGCCAAAATGTGGGTCAACGGGTTGGCCGGGCTGACTAAGCCGCTGGCCCACCTGCACACCCAAGCGGACGCGGCGTTGCCTTGGGGCACCATCGACATGGATTTCATGAACCTAAATCAAGCCGCCCACGGCGACCGCGAATTCGGCTACATCACGGCCCGGCTCGGCGCCCGGCGCACCGTCATGGCCGGGCACGTCTCCGACCCACGGGTGGCGGGTCGGTTGACGACCTGGGCGCGAGCCGCCTTGGGCTGGCACGCGGCCAGAACAATGTCGATCATCCGGTTCGGGGACAACATGCGGAACGTGGCGGTGACCGAAGGCGACAAGGTCGAAGCCGAGTTTGTCTTCGGCGCGGACACTAACACCGTGGCTGTGAACGACCTGGTCGCGGCGGTAGAGGCGGTCGCGGACAGTCAAGTAGATACTACGGTGCGGGAATACCTTGACCTTTACGACCTGGCGCCGGAACTAGCGCCTGGCGGCGAGCGCCACGACTCGCTGCGCTACGCCGCGCGCCAAGAGGTGGCCTTGGAATCGCTGTTGACCGGCTGGAAGGCAAGCGCTTTCACAACCAACTTCGAGGACCTGGGCGCTCTGAGGCAGCTTCCGGGAATCGCCGTTCAACGACTGATGGCCAAGGGCTACGGCTTCGGGGCGGAGGGTGACTGGAAGACCGCGCTGCTGGTGCGCGTCGCCAAAGTAATGGGCGCTGGCCTGCCGGGCGGCGCCAGCTTGATGGAGGACTACACCTACAACCTGGAGCCAGGCGCCGAATGCATCTTAGGCGCGCACATGCTAGAAGTGTGCCCATCGTTGACCACCTCTCGCCCCCGCGCCCAGATTCACCCGCTTGGGATTGGCGGCCGCGAAGACCCCGTGCGATTAGTCTTCAGCGCCGATCCCGGCCCGGCCGTCCTGGTTGGCCTGTCGGACCTACGCGACCGCTTCCGTGTGGTCGGCAACACCGTCCAAGTGATTACTCCACCCGCGCCCGTGCCGTCGTTACCGGTCGCGCACGCCGTCTGGGAACCCGAACCCAACCTCACGACCAGCGCCGAATGCTGGATCACGGCAGGCGGCCCCCACCACACGTGCCTATCGACAGCCATCGGCGCTGCCGAATGGGCGGAGTTCACTGAGATGACCGGCACAGAATTCGCGCTCATCGACAGGTCTACCACCTCGGGATCCTTCCGCGACCAACTGCGTTGGAATCAGGCCTACTACCGCCTGGCCCGAGGCCTCTAGCCGCGTCCCACGCGAGACAAAAGCTCGGCTCACTTGTCAAAGCTGCGGTCACCAAGTGACCTAGAGCGGCGGTCAGGCGGAGGCGCGGACTATCAGACGGGGCGGGACCATCACGGGGGGTTGCTGATCACTCTGCGGTGGCTGGGGCGAGGCGTCTCTTAGCTGGTCGTCGAGCAGTTCGAGCACGGCCCCGCCCAGCGCCTCGTGATCCTGGTCAACGGTCGTCAGTGGCGGGTCGGTCACATCACTGCCCGCCAGGTTGTCGAAACCGACCACTGCGACATCTCCGGGAACCCTCAATCCGGCTCGCTTCAACGCCACCAAAGCGCCCATCGCCATGAGGTCGTTTCCCGCGAATATGGCATCGATTGGTCCGGCCGCCAAAAGTTGAGCGGTGGCGACCAAGCCCGAATGGCCAGTCCAATCGCCCGCCACCACCGGCCCGGTCTCTAGGCTGTGTTCTTCGACGACAGCTTTCCAGGCCGCTTCGCGGGCAAGCGAATGATAGAAGTCGGCTGGTCCGGCGATATGGGCGATTCGTCGACGGCCCAAGCCGACCAGGTACTCAACCGCGAGGCGGGCGCCTAAGGCTTGGTCGGCATCGGCCACGGCTAGGCCCGCAACGTCTGGGGCACTGGTAACCGCCACCAACGGCGGCAAGTCGCTGGCCCGAGCCAGGGCTTGAAGGGTAGGCGCGTTGGGTGCGATTACAACCACGGCATCGACCGACTGATCTATGAAATGACCCAAGGCATCCGCCATCGCTGGCCCGGTGACCTTGGGCAATGACGCCAGTGACACCCAATAG
>JAIRNM010000131.1 GCA_031258055.1 Bifidobacteriaceae bacterium | reverse complement strand
GGTCCAGTACCGACTCGGTGCTCAAGACCGCGTTTGCCAGCCTACCGAATGACGCCCGCCCAGGCGAGGGAATGACGCGAACCCAAACGGGCCTAATTCTTTGTGGACAGCCCCAAGGCCCGGATCACCGAATCGACTTCCTCGGCAGGGCTGAGCCCTAGGTCTAGATTCACTACCACATAGTCTTCATCCGGGTCGAGTTCTTCCAGGTCGGCGTATTGCGAAGCAAGCAAGCTAGGCGGCATGAAATGCCCTTGCCGCGCCGCCATCCGCGCTTCGACGGTCTGGACCGAGCCACTCATGTGGACAAACACCACCCCAGGCGCCCTGAGCAGATCGCGATAGATACGTTTGAGGGCCGAACAGGTCATCACGCCACGCCGGTCGTCGGCTATCTCCTTGTCGATCCAGGCCCGCAGAGCTGCTAACCAGGGCATTCGGTCCGCGTCTGTCAGGGGGATACCGCCGGACATTTTGGCTACATTGGCGGCGGAATGGAACTCGTCCGCTTCGGCGAAATCCCAGTCCAGACGCCCGGCCATGAGGGCGCCAGCGGTGGTCTTGCCGGACCCGGCCACACCCATGAAGACGGCGATCCGGACCGCATCGCCGCGGATCGAACTGGTTTGGGTTGGCTCACTGTCAGGATTCATGATCGCCTCCGGCTAAAAGGTAGTTGAAACGGGGAGATTAGGAGTGATGAAGACCAGCCGACCACCGCGACGACCGGGGGCGTCAGATGGAGGGAGGGGGTGACCAGACGGCATCGGGCACTCCTACACGAATAATCCGGCTATCAGGACGAAGACCAAGGCTACGACCGATAAGATGCATTCCAGCAGCGACCAGGTCTTGAAGTTCTGCCCCACCGTCACGCCCATGTATTCCTTGACCAGCCAGAAGCCGGCGTCGTTGACGTGGGAGAGGAACACCGAGCCGGCGCCGATCGCCAGCACCAACAGCGCCACCGCCGATGCCGACAGCCCAACCGCCGCCGGAGCCAAGATGCCAGCGGTGGTTACGATCGAAACGGTGGCTGAGCCCGTCGCCACGCGCACTATCACGGCCACCAGCCAGGCCAGCAGGGTGATTGGGATGGCGGAGCCTTCGACGAAGTTGGCGATCACGTCGCCTATGCCGGTGTCCACCAGCACGCCTTTGAGGCCGCCGCCCGCGCCCACAATCAGGATGATCCCGGCGATGGCGGGCAGCCCGGCAGCGCTCGACTGGTTGACTTTGCTCCAGCTCATCTGGCCGCCTTTGCCAAGGACCAACATCGCCGTGACCAGCGCGATCGCTAGGGCTACGGTCGGCGCGCCGACAAAGCCCAGGAAAGCGCCGAGCCAGCTTTGGGAGGCGTCCTCGCCCGGGTTGGCGATCTCATAGATCGCGTTGGCCAGCATCAGGACGACTGGCAGCAGCACGCAGGCGACCGATGCCGTGAACGAGGGTCGCGCCGCCGGTTCGCCCGTCGTCGGCGCGTCCGAGTCCCCGAATCCGTCGCCGCGGGCTCCGCCGATCAGGGCGTTCATCGATTCGGGCACCGACACTGGCACCCACTTGGCCGCCAAAATTGAAAACAGCGGCCCGGCTACGATCACTGTGGGGATGGCGATGAGCACGCCGAACATCAAGGTCAGGCCCAGATTGCCGTTCTCGAAGTTGGCGAGGGCGGCGAGCGGTCCGGGGTGGGGCGGGACCAGGCCATGCATGGCGCTGAGGCCCGCCAAAGTGGGGATGGCGACGCGCATGAGGGGTAAGCCGGAGCGTTTGGCCACTAGCAGGATGACTGGGATCAGCAGGACCAGTCCAACCTCGAAGAACATCGGCAGGCCGATCAACGCCCCGACTAGGGCCATAGTCCACGGCAGGGAGCGTTTCGAGGAGTGGGCTACGAGCGTTTCGACTATCCGGTCAGCGCCGCCCGAGTCGGCTAGGAGCTTGCCGAACATGGCGCCCAGGCCCACCAGGATGCCGACTGACTGCATCGTCGTGCCGAAGGTCTTAGCGAATGATTCCACGGTGGCGGTGGCGCCGTAACCGGCGCCTATGCCAATGATCAGGGCAGATATCAGCAGGGCGACAAAGGGATGAATCTTCGCCCAGGTGATCAAGACCACCAAGATGGCTATCCCGATCAACGCGAAGGCGATCAGCCGCCCCTGGTCCAACTGGGCTTTAGCGGCGGTGCTGGCCGCTTCGATCGCGCCCGCACAGGAGGCGGAAAGGGCGGTGGGCTGAGAGGTGAAGGCACTGGTGAACATCGGCGTCCTTGGGCTCTTGAAGTTGGCTGCTGTTATGCGATTATGGACCGCCGCTCCGGGGCCGGGCCGAGGCCAGCCCCATCATCTCGCAGGCTGTGCAGTCGTTTCAAGTCATCCGGCGCGGGCCAGAGCTGACGCGCTGCGAGGAATACCCACATCCAGTCGCTGGAGCGTCGAATTCCTTGCACCCGAGCGACCAAATCAAGCAAACGGCCCCGAATTGGCCCGCATATCGCCCATTTAGGAAACACCGCCGACCATTTAGGAAGAACTACTCTGTCAGTCCCCTTTACGTCGCCGGAAAGCTGCGCGCCACGCAACGCGACGCCCGGCCGGACAGCATCGCCCAAAGCTGAACCTGGCCCCGATGTGTTTCTGTGTAACTGGAATACTGTGATACTGTGCGTCCATGAGGAATATCACAGTCGCCGTGCCCGACGAGGTCTACCGGCTAGCACGAATCCGGGCCGCTGAGCAGGACAGCTCCGTCAGTGCTATGGTCACCGATTTCCTGCGCGTAGTCACAGGCCAAGACGCGGAATTCAATCGGTTGCGGGCATTACAGGATGAAGTCCTGGCCAGCGTCGGCGCTTTCAGAGGCGGCGACCGGCTGAGCCGAGAGGAGTTGCACAGCCGTGCGGTTCGTTGACACAAACATCCTGCTCTACGCCGTCTCAACCGACACCGCGGAGCAGGGAAAGGCCGCTGTCGCCCGCGCGCTGCTGAACGAACCCGACCTGGCTCTGTCCGCCCAGGTGCTGTTGGAGTTCTATGCCCAGGCGACCCGGGCGACTAGGCCGGATGCGCTCACTCAGTCGCAGGCCACCGCGCTGGTCCGCTCGTTCACCCGGTACCCCGTCCAGGCAACCAGCACCGATCTGGTTCTGGCCGCGATAGCCCTTGCCCAAAGCGCCCAACTATCTTTGTGGGACGCGGCCATAGTCGCCGCCGCCCAAGCGCTTCGCTGCGACGAGCTTTTGACCGAGGACCTCAACGATGGCCAAGTGATTGGCGGGATCCCGATCCGCAACCCCTTCCAGCGCGTCTGACCCTGACCCCTGACAGACCCCGGCGGCCGCGCCGGGCTCTGTTTCTTAGGCCGAGTTCAAGATGGCCCTGATCCGTTCCAGGCGTTCCTTCAACTGGCGCTCAAAGCCCCGGTCGCTCGGCTCGTAGTAAACCGTCCCCGCGATCCCATCCGGGGCGTACACCTGTGGCGCCACGCCATGCGGGGCGTCATGGGCATACTGATAGCCCTTGCCATGCCCCAATCGCTTCGCCCCGGCGTAATGAGCGTCACGCAAATGCGGCGGCACCGGACCAGCTTTGCCGACGCGCACGTCCGCCAAGGCGGCATCGATCGCCAAATAAGCGGCGTTCGACTTCGGTGCCGTCGCCAAATGCACCACCGCCTGGGCCAGCGGGATGCGGCCCTCCGGCATCCCTATCATTTGCACTGCCTGCGCCGCCGCCATCGCCGTTTGCAAAGCGGACGGATCGGCCATCCCGACATCTTCAGCCGCCAATATGATCAGCCGCCGGGCGATGAACCTTGGGTCCTCCCCGGCCTGGATCATACGAGCCAAGTAATGCAATCCCGCATCCACGTCCGAACCCCGGATCGACTTGATAAAAGCGCTGGTCACGTCGTAATGCTGGTCTCCATCACGGTCATATTGGACCACCGCTACATCAATCGCCCGCTCAATTTCCGCTAGGTCGATCACCGGATCATCCTTACCGAGCGCCGCCGTACCAGCCGCCGCTTCAAGGATCGTCAACGCTCTGCGCGCGTCACCGGCCGCCAGCCTGACGAGCGCCGCCCGCGCCGGTTCCGTTATAGAAACCGCCCCCGCCAGGCCGCGTTCGTCCGTCACCGCCCTATCCACCAGTTGGCCGATGCCGTCATCCCCAAGTGGTTCCAGCGTCAACAGCAGCGACCGGGACAGCAACGGGCTGATGACTGAAAAGGACGGATTCTCGGTGGTCGCGGCTATTAGCGTGACCAATCGGTTCTCTACCGCTGGTAACAGAGCGTCCTGCTGGGCTTTGGAGAAGCGGTGGACCTCGTCGATGAATAGGACTGTCTCTTCCCCCGTCGCCAGTGCTCGTCGCGCCTGGTCAAGGACAGCCCGAATATCCTTGACCCCCGCCGACACGGCGCTGAGCTCAGTGAAGGCTCGCCTCGAACCGCGTGCGACTAGATAAGCCAGCGTGGTCTTGCCACTCCCGGCTGGTCCCCACAAGATGACCGATGCTGGGACGGCCCGACCCCCGGCGGCGTTGTCCCCGGTCGGAGTTGGTTCAATCAACCTGCGCAGCGGCGAACCGGGCGCTAGCAAATGGCTCTGCCCGGTGAACTCCGCCAAATCGCGCGGCCGCATCCTGACCGCCAGGGGTGCGCGCGGATCGGCTTCGCCCTGCGCGGGCGAAGCCAGCGTCGAATCAAACAGATCCACCCCACCACCCTAGACGCCACCACAGCGGGTATGAGCGTCAAGGAATATGCACTTCTGCCAGGCAGATCGACGTTTTCCTTGCACCGGCGCCGCAAAATCAAGGGAAATCGCCTCGATCCGGCCCCGATTCGACCCTCGGGGGCCACAAACCGCAAGGAATATGCACTTCTGCCAGGCAGATCGACGTTTTCCTTGCACCGGAGCGCCCGATCGGAGGTGATTCGGGCCGAGGACACCAAGATTGACCGGTCAGCGGCGAAGAAAAGATTGTCTGCTCGGAGCAGACCTCTTGGCACCGAGTCCGCAATAGTCTTCTAACACGGCGCGGCGAAGACGCGGGCCGTCCGAGAGCAAAGGAGCAAGAACGTGAACGAGCAGACTCCCCCGGTTCCAGACCAGAACACGCCACCGCCATCTCCAGGGGCTCCGCCTCAGATGCCACCGCCACCGGCCCCTTCCGCTCCGCCTCAAGCGTCCCCGCCGATGCCGCCTCAGATGCCAGCACCGCCAGGTCCAGCCGTTCCGACACAGATGCCAACGCCACCTCAAGCCCCCGCACAGATGCGACCAGCGCCGATGCCGCCTGCGGCCTATCCGGTCCCAGCGCAGATGTACTCACCCGCTCCGGTGCGCCCAGCCCGCGTTTACCCGCAGGCTCCGCCTTTGCCTGAGAACCCGATCCGAGCGTTGGTCCTGGCGGGCGGGATCGCCGCCGCTAGCTTGGGCTCGCTCGCGACCATCTCGAGCTGGCAATTCGGCACCTCCTTCAATTGGGCAATGGCGCTGGCTTTGACAGGCTGTGCCACCTATCTGATCCAAAAGCCGGGCCGGTTCTGGAAGTGGGCGAGCGGCATCGTCGGCCTGACCGGCCTACTGACCTGGGCTCTCAGCTACCTTGCCTTGAGCAGCTACCAATCCGGTCGGCTCGACTGGGACCTGTCGGAGATGTTGCGCCAGCACCAGTTCCCAGGGCAGCTAGTGCAATCACTGCTGGTCATAGCGGCGACCGTAGCGGCGGGTTGGGCGGCCACCAAGCTGACGCCGCCAGACACACGCAAGCAGACCACCATGGCGGCGCTGTTAGCCGGGGGCACCGGCTGGGCGGTCAACGCCATTGGCGGCGCCGCCTTGCTGCGGGGCTCATTCGGCACGATTCTTTTGATTGAAGCAGTGGGCGACCTGCCCTTCGCTGTCGGTGTGGGCCTGATGGTCAAGTTGGCGTCCATGCTCTGCCTGTTCAAGAGCCGCCGGATGGTGGTTAGTGGCGGCGCCAAAGCCTGGTTCATCATCTGTTTGGTGGCATCGATCATCGGCGTGATAGTGACAGCGGCGCTGTCGGGCGGAGTTGCCGCGAACTTGGGCGCCGCCGACTTCTTCGTCATTCTCTTCGGCTTCGGTGGAGTTGTCGGTTATCTCCTGCTGGCTCGCTCGCGCCGAATCGGCTATGTGCTGATCCTGCTTTCAGCCGGCCTATCCGTGTTCACCCAGGTCAGCTACCATTTGGCGCGTCTTATAAGTCTGGGCGGCGCGAGTGGGCCGGGCGCCGAGGAGATGGGCCGCACCGCGGCCAGCGCACTGCTCTACTCACTCCTTTCGCTTGTCAACCCGGTGATAACCAGTGCCGTCGTGGCCAACGCCTGGAAGACCGTTCCGGCCGACCCGCCTTTGGTGCGCCAGCGTGTCCCCGTCCTGTTCAAGGTTTTCTCAGTGTTCGCACTAACGCTGGGTGTGGCCGGGCTAATGTTCGGCTCATGGGGGTTCCTCCAAATCGAGGCGGCGCCAGAGGCGGTCGTTTTCGTTGGGATGCTGCTGCCAGCAACCATCGCCGTGGTCGGGTTGTTCGCCACCATTGCCTGCTTTGACCCCACTACTCGAACTTCGAAGGGCCTGCCGATTGCGGCCATAGTGGTCGCCGGACTGCCATTCCTCGTGTTCCTGCTCGCAATGATCGCCTACTTGACCGACAGCCACGGGTCCAGTAACAATTCGGCTGGTCGGCCCACGCGCGCTGCGAGCGCCAGCAGTCAAACCACTCTGGCAGACGATGACGCGGACACTAAGGACGTTGACGCGGGCGAATCTGAACACCTCCAGGGTTTGCCGAGAATATTCTCGGCTCACGGCAACACCTACCAGATCGACAGTTTCACGGTCACTACTAGTGCTGAGGGCAACACTGTCATCAAGGCGGAGGGCTCCGGCTTCGACAAACTGCCGTTCCGCGATGGCTCGTTGGTTGCGCCAATTGGGTGTGACTTCATCGCCGACGGCCAGGAATGGAGTTGGGAGAACGTGGCCGTCAACGCGGACGGCGCCGAATTCCAGTTCGAGACCGACGCCGAGCCGGACACCGTGATCTTCTACCCCAATGACGACGAAACGAACCGGGTCGAAGTACCCGTCAACTAGATCTGCCTGCCGCGTCCGTGAATGACCGGGGCGGCCCGACGAAACCAAAACCAAGCACCAATACCAAATTAGGAGAAGCGATCATGCTTGAAATCCTCGCCATCATCTTGTTGTCAAGAGCGAACTCCAAAGCCGCTAAAGCCCGCGGGCGCAGCGGCGGCGGCGCCGTCGGCTACACCATTGCCCTCTGGTTGGGCCTTGAGATCGTGGGCGCCGCGATCGGTGCCGCAGTCGCGTCCGGCCAGGGGGCGTTGCCGTATGTGTTCGCGCTGGTCTTCGCGGCAATCGGCGGCGGCGTCTCCTGGGCCATCGCCCATGCCGGTCCCGCGCACGTCCAGCCACCATGGGGCGCGCCAGGCGCCTATCCAACCGCGCTTCCACCCCAAGCCGCTTGGCCACAACAGCCATACGGGCAGGGCTACCCGCCCCAGGCTTACCCGCCCTCCGGCTATCCACAGCAGCCTTACCCGCAGTCGCCTTACCCTCCCCAGGGTTACGGTCAGCAGCCTTATCCCCAGCAGCCGGGCTACCAGCAGTCACCTGACCCCCAGCCGAGCTACGCACCACAGGCCTACCCGTCGGCTGGTTACCCAGCGCAAGCGGCGCCCCTCCCCCAAGAAGCGCCACCAGCCAGCCAGGCCTAGTTACACCGGCTGCCGCAGACCCCGCCACCGCGGCCTGGGATGGTGCCGTGGGTCCGGTTGGCGGCACTGGCGGCAGGTGTCCGCAAGTGCGCGTACTGGCCGAAAATCGCCAGTATGCGCGGTTAGGGACACCCCAGCTTCGTGGCGCAAAACGGTGGCACCGCGCTGACCTGGGACGATGCCGTGGGGGTAGGTGACGCCACTGGCGCCAGGTGTCCGCAAGTGCGCGTACCGGCCGAGAATCGCCAGTATGCGCGGTTAGGGACACCACAGCCAGGTGCCCCAAATTGGCCCCAACGCGCTGACCTGGGACGATGCCGTGGGGGTAGGCGACGGCACCGGCGGCAAGTGTCCGGAAGTGCGCGTACTGGCCGAAAATCGCCAGTATGCGCGGTTAGGGACACCCCAGCCAGGCGCCCAGAGCGACGAGTGGGGCGGTTGGCTAGGCCAACGCGGAAAGCTTGAGCCGTCCTGGGCACGGGGAAGTAATGGGCTGTCGACTGGGCAGCGTAGGGTGGAAGGGTGATTGAGGTAACTAACCTGACCAAACGTTTCGGGGAACTGACGGCGGTCGATAATCTCAGTTTTTCCGTCCAGCCGGGGCGGGTCACCGGGTTTTTGGGGCCGAACGGCGCTGGCAAGACCACTACCCTGCGAATGGCCCTGGCCTTGATCAAACCGACCCAGGGCAAAGTCACATTCGACGGGCGGCCTTATACGGCCATTCGTCAGCCTGCCAAGCAGATCGGCGCCGCCCTTGAGGCGGCCTCCTTCCACCCAGGCCGGACGGCCCTCGATCACCTGCGGGCACTCGCCCCGGAGTTAGGTGTATCAGACAAGCGTTGCCAGGAAGTCTTGGAACTGGTCGGGCTGAAAAACGACGCGAAGCGGCGCGTTGGCAAATTCTCGCTCGGTATGCGCGGACGGCTCGGCGTGGCCATGGCGCTGCTCGGCAATCCCGGCACGCTGTTGCTGGACGAGCCAACCAACGGCCTTGACCCGGAAGGCATCTCCAGGATGCGGACGCTCTTGCGAACAATGGCTTCGCAGGGGCGCACTATTTTAATCTCATCGCACCTGCTGGCGGAGGTCCAGAACACGGTCGATGACGTGGTCATCATCGCCAAAGGACGGCTGGTCCACCACTCCTCACTGGCTGAACTCAGGCAGTTGGCGCGCCCGCAGACGTTGGTGGCCGCCGCCGATCCGACGGCGTTAGCGCGGTTCGCCGCCGCTCAAGGCTGGCCGGTTAGCCCAGCCCAGGAGGGCGCTTTGATGGTCTCCGGCCCATCGGCGGCTGAGATAGGCCATTTGGCGTTCAACGCAGGGTTGGAGTTGAGCCAGTTAGCCAGCCAAATGGCGGGCCTGGAACAAGTCTTCTTCCAGTTGACGGAAGGGGGTGGGCTTAGATGATTGCCGCCCTCAAGTCGGAATACCGCAAACTGTTCTCGACCCGGATGTGGTGGGTGCTGCTGCTCTGCGCGGCTGGCTATCTGGCGCTGATGGGAGCTGGCATTGGTGCCCTCGTCGGCGGTTTTATGGGCGAAGCAGACGGGGCGGGACCTGGTGCGGACGCGGACGGGGAGACGGGAGCCTTGGGACCGGGAGGCCTCAACGTGGCCTTGATGGTTTATTCGATGGCTGGTTCGCTCGCTTATGTGTTTCCCTTGCTGCTGGGGGCGCTTTCGATCACCCAGGAGTACCGCCACAAGACCATCACTCAAACCTTCTTGGGCGAACCGCGCCGACTGGTGGTACTAGCCGCGAAACTCATCGCCTCAGTGGCGTTAGGGCTGGTCTCCGGCCTGGTTTGCGTCGCCGCGACGGCCGGCCCGGGCGGCTTGGCGATGTCCTTGGTCGGGGCCGATCCCGGTTTCTCTGATTCGGACACCTGGATCTTCTTCGCCCGCGCCCTGCTCGACTTCACCCTTTGGGCGGTGGTCGGCGTAGCCTTGGGCACATTGCTGACTAACCAGGTGGCCATGATCGTGGTGGTCTTAGCGGTCACCCAGTTCGTCGAGCCGCTGCTTAGAACACTGCCCGACATTCTCCAGGAGGAGTGGTCCTGGCCCAAGTACCTCCCAGGCGCGGCGGGCGATGCCGTCCAGGGAGACACCTTTTACGCCGTGATGAGCGGCGGCGACAGCGGCCTGTTGCCCTTCGGCTGGGCGGTTGTGGTGTTGCTGGCCTGGGCTCTGGGATTGGCCGCGATCGGCTATCTAGTCAAGTTCCGCCGCGACGTCTCCTAGCCGCCGGCCAGCGGAACGGCCGGTGCCAGGCACCAACCGTTCCGCTGGCCAGAAACCCACTCCCGCCGCGTCAAAACGGTCCGGACTTGGCGCCCTGTTAGACCCTGCGGCTTCGCGCCGGATGACCGCGCCGGAACCAGACGGTACCGACCGTTGGAGCGCTATCAGCCGGGACGGCACTTTGGCTGAAGCCCGACGAGTACAGTTGTGCCATGTCACAGAGCCCCGAATTGAACCTGCCGCTGCGCCGGGTCGCGTTGTTTTCCTCCGGAGTCGGTTTCTTTGAGCGCCGCGGCGAGGCGGCCGGACCGGTGTCCATCCCCCTTCCGTTTGGCGCCGACGACGTCTCGGACGCCCTCAAGTCGCTGGTCGTGTTTGACCCAGCTTCGACGATGCCGTCGGTCGGCTACCCAGCGGAAGACTCGCTGAAAACCACGCTCGCTTCGCTCAGGCCCGATCTGTCCGGCGCGAAGGGCGGCGCCGACCTGCTGGACGCCCTGCGCGGGGCCGTGATCGAGG
>JAIRNM010000007.1 GCA_031258055.1 Bifidobacteriaceae bacterium | reverse complement strand
TCGACGTGGTGATGTCGCCGGACCATCAGGCGTTTATCCACACTAATCCGCTCAAAGGGTTGGCGCGCGGGGGCACCTTCATCTTGCAGTCAGACCAAGAACCGCTTGAGGTTTGGCGTTCGCTGCCGGCCTATGCCCGGCGCACCATCCGCGAGAAGGAAATCAAATTCCTGGTGGTCAATGCCTTCGAGGTGGCCAAGAAGCACGCGCCCAGCCCGGAACTCGAAACCCGGATGATGGGGATCGCCTTTATCGGCGCCATGATTGGGCACGTCGAAGCGGTGTCGCGCGGCGCCGACAGCAAAGAAGTGGCGGCCAAAGTCCGCCAGCAGATCGAATACAAGTTCGGCCGCAAAGGCCAAGCCGTCGTCGATGGCAATATGGCTGTCATCAACGACGGCATGACCGCCACCACCGTGGTTGACTACCAGGCGGCCGAATTCTTCGAGGTGGAGCGCTCGCCCCGGGCGGTTTCGGCCCGCACCGTGGCCCTGTCCGCCGCCATGTGCCCGGCCGCCAGCGAATCGCGGGCGACCGCCTTGTTCGACCCGGAGTACTACGAGGACTTGGTGGCGCGCCCGTTCCGCGAGGGCACTATTGCTGAGGCCCCGGTCCTGCCTGGCGCCGGCCTGTTTATGCCGGTCGGCTCTGGCGCGAACAAGGACAAAGGCGTCTTCCGGCGCACCGTTCCTGTCTTCGACCCCGCGGTTTGCACGGGCTGCCTGGAGTGCGCCTTGGCTTGCCCGGACAGTGCCATCCCGAACCAGCTACACGAGATCCGTGACTTGCTGACAGCCGCCGTCGCCGCCGCCGGACTCAGTGAACACCAGGCCGAAGCGCTGGCGCCGCAGGTCTATCCTTGGGCCGATGCCGTCCGGGCGGCCTATCGCCGCGACCCCGCTTTACGCGACTTGGCCGAGGCCGCTCGCTTAGCCGCCGCTGAACTGGACGAGAAACCCATCTTCCGGGTCTTAGACCAGGTGACGGCTGCCTTGGCTGCCTTCCCGGTCGCCCGGACCAGGCCCTTCTTCGATTCGGTCGAGAACGAGAACCCCGGTGGTGGTGCTCTGTTCAGCGCTGTGGTGGACCCCTGGAAATGCACCGGCTGTCTGCAATGCGTTGACGTGTGCGGGCCGTCCTCTCTGACCGAGGCGGAGCAGAACCCTTCAATCGCCGACCTCTTGGAGACCCGCTTCGAGCGGTTGGCTAAACTGCCCAACACGCCGAAGCGCTTCCTGGCAGGCGCCGCTGAACCCGATGGCGACATCAAGCGCTTGCTGTTGGACCGCGGCGCCTACTACGCCATGACCGGTGGGCATGGCGCCTGCCGTGGCTGCGGCGAGGTGACGGCCCTTCGCCTGCTCACAACCCTTTCCCACACGGTGGGCGAGGCCCGCCGCGCCGCCCATGCCAAAGAGCTGGAGCGGTTGATCGATGAGCTGACGGCCAAAGGCGCCGCGGTCAAGGCGGCTGCGGCCAGCGCCTCCAAGGATTCGAGTGCGGAGTTGAATGAGCGGGCTGGAAGGATCGCCGGGCTCATTTCGGTTCTAGAAAGCCGCCTCTACCTCTATGAGGGCGGTCCGACCGGACGCGGCCCGGCTACAACTGTGATCGCTAATTCGACCGGTTGTTCGTCGGTTTACGCCTCTACTATGCCGTACAGCCCCTACCTTGATCCGTGGGTTAACTCGCTCTTCCAAGACGCCCAGCCGCTTGCCACTGGACTCTACGAGGGCCTGGTCTCGCAGTTGGTGCCGGAGGTCAAAGCGCTGCGGGCGGCCAAACTCGAACTGGCCGACCAGTTCAATCCGGCGGTGGACACTAAACGCTTGTCGACCATTTCTTGGCGAGACTTCAGTCCGGAGGAAATGGACTTGATGCCCGCCATGCTGACTGTCTCTGGCGATGGCGCCGCCTTCGACATTGGCTTTGGCGCCATGTCCAGGGTGTTGGCGGGCGGCACGCCAATCAAAGCGATCGTGCTCAACACCGGTTCTTATTCCAACACTGGCGGTCAGGCTTCAACCGCTTCCTACACCGGCCAAGACGCTGACCTGGCGCGCTACGGCAAAGCCCATAACGGCAAATCCGAATCGCGCAAGGAACTGGGCCTGTTGGCCTCATTCCATCCGCGCGTCTTCGCCTGCGCTACGGCCACCGCTCTGCACTCGCATTTCCTCCAGACGGCGCTGGCCCTGTTGGAGTACCGGGATGGTTCGGCCGTGATGGAGGTCTACACCCCCTGTGGCACCGAGAATGGTGTGGCCGAAGACCTTTCCAACGCGCGCAGCCGCTTAGCGGTCGAATCCCGCATGGCGCCGCTATTCGTCCACGACCCGCGTCGGGGCGAATCGCTGCCTGAGCGATTCTCGCTCGACGGCAACCCTGATCCGAGTGCGCTTTGGACCAACCGCACCTTACGCTACGTCGATGATTCCGGTCAGGTCGCGTTGCTGGAAACCCCGCTCACGCCGGCCGAATTCGCCTTGGGCGAGGTCCGTTTCGCCAAGCAATTCCGCCGTTTGGCGGCCGAACAGTTTGACAACGCGATCCCCATCGCTGAGTACGTTGAGCTACCAACCGCTGAACGAGTCGGCAAAGTGCCATTCATCTGGTCCACCGACAAGAAGAATGCCATTATCCAGGTCGAATGCCTGCCCGGGATAGTCGCTTTGGTCGAAGACCGGCGTCATTACTGGCAAACATTGCAGTTCCTAGCCGGTCAGCGGGACGCTGAGTTGTCCACCGCCCATCGTCAAGAGATGGCGGAGTTGACGGCCCGCTACGAGGAAGCGGTTCAAGCGCGTGAGGAATCACTCGACCAGATCGCCGCCGCCATGGCGGATCTGGCCTCTTCGAGCGAGGCGCTCGGCGGCGGGCTGGGGCTGAACCTAGGCGGGGTGGCCGGGATGGCGGCATCGGGCACTGCCGAACAAGCGGGGGGCGGCGCGGCGCCAAGCGGCGGCGACAGGCCGATCTGGCTGGACCCGGCGGACGAACCGCTCTGCAACGACTGCGGGACCTGCTACCAGGAGCTGCCGCAGCTCTTCGAGAAGGCGACCATTGTCGTGGACGGTGAGGCCCAGATTGTCGGTCGGCTCAAACCGGAGGCTCTTGACGGTCTGGAAGTGACCCCCGACCTGGCTAAACGTATGGCGCGGGTGCGGGCCAACTGTGACGCGGAGATCATCAAGTGACTACCGACGTGGGCCAGTGGGCGGCGGCGCGGGCAACGGTGGACGCCTCAATGGCGAAGATGCGGCAACTGGAGTCCAGCCCGGAGGTGGCTTCCTTCAACGGCCAACTAAAGGTGCTTGAGCGGCATCTGGCCGCCAATCCGCGCCTGTTCCGGGATGTTTTTATCGCTGACGGTGTGGCGGCGGTGGCGGCGGCGTTCCGCGGTTCGGAGTTGTCGCGCGAATTCACCCGCCAACTGTGGGGGCTGCTCCAACGTGAGGATGACACGGCCACCCTGGTGATGCGCTTCATCTGGAACTTGCCCGTCGGCAAGAAGCGCATGTTCATAAGGGCTCTGGACGCCCACCTGGCTGACGACTACCCAATGTTCGCTGGTCTGTCGGAGGATTGGCCAGCCGGTAACGCCATCCCGCCTTATATCCGGGGCGCGGTCGAACGCTCGGCGGACTTCGACTTGGTGAATATGGGCTACTTGGGTTACATGTCGCTCGGTTACAGCCGCCGGGACGTGGACTTGTTCGTCTGGTTGGAGGCGATCCGCGACAAACAGTGCTCTGATTCGCCCTGCGAGCTGGGCAAGTTCCTTGAAGAAGCGACGGCGCCGATTGGCGGCTGTCCGGTTCGGATCCACATCCCGGAGATGTTCGAGCTGATTGCCCAGGGGCGTTTCAGCGAGGCTCTGACCACCTTGGAGAAAGCCAACCCACTGCCGAACGTGACAGGCCGGGTCTGCCCCCAAGAGCTGCAATGCCAGGGTGTTTGCCTGCACAAATACCCCATGTCGATCGGCCAGTTGGAATGGTTCCTGCCAGAACGGGAGAAGCTGGTTGACCCGGACGCGCCAGCCCGGCGTTTCGCCTCGCGGCCGGACCCTTGGCTGGCGGGGGTCAAGCCGCCTGTTGCGGTGGTCGGATCGGGGCCGTCCGGCCTGATCAGCGCCTATCTGCTGGCGGCTGAGGGCTTCCCGGTGACAGTCTTCGAAGCCTTCCATGAACTCGGCGGCGTGTTGCGTTACGGCGTTCCCGAGTTCCGTTTGCCGAATCAGCTAATCGATGATGTGGTGGCCAAGATCAAGCTGCTGGGCGGTCGTTTCGTGACCAACTTCGTGGTCGGGAAAACCGCCACCCTGGCTTCACTCCAGGAGGCCGGTTTCTGGAAGATCTTCGTTGGGACCGGCGCCGGCCTGCCGCGCTTCATGGGCATACCGGGCGAACATCTGCTCGGCGTCATGTCCGCGAATGAATTCCTGACCCGCGTCAACCTGATGGGAGCCCACCAAGAAGGCGCTGAGACTCCGCTGCCCGCGGTCACTGGGAAGAACGTGATCGTGATCGGCGGTGGCAACACCGCCATGGACGCCGCCCGCACCGCTAAACGGCTGGGCGGCTTGGTCACCATTGTCTACCGCCGGACGCAGGCGGAGATGCCAGCCCGGGTCGAGGAACTGGAGCACGCCCTGGAAGAAGGAATCGCCTTGGCGGT
The DNA here is from genome assembly GCA_031258055.1 of Bifidobacteriaceae bacterium. Taxonomy (GTDB): domain Bacteria; phylum Actinomycetota; class Actinomycetes; order Actinomycetales; family WQXJ01; genus JAIRTF01. Next base: position 186 of record JAIRNM010000007.1, on the reverse strand, counting down.
GCTGCGTTCACCGTCCGAATTTGTGGGCGACCCGGAGACGGGGTTCGTCTCCTCGGCGATCGTGGACATCATGGAGTTGGGCGCCCCCGATGACTCTGGCCGCCGCCGCCCGGTTCGGACCGGACGTAGCGAATCGATGGCCGTGGACCTGGCCATTATGGCTTTGGGCAACGCCGCCAACCCAAT
>JAIRNM010000061.1 GCA_031258055.1 Bifidobacteriaceae bacterium | reverse complement strand
ACCGATCAATGGCTGACCCTTGACCTTGGCCGCGATTGGGCCATCAGCGAGGTACGCGTGACCCCCTACAGTTCATACGCGCCGATGAGCGTGCGCCTGTCTATAGCGAGCGCGGCGGATGGCCCGTTCAAACTCATCGCCAGCGCGGACTTGACCAGCACGTCGGCCGCGGTGACGTTGGCCGCGCCGACAGGGACCTTTGGCCGCTAGGTCCGCCTGGACTTCCCTGGACCATTCAATACGGCCAGTCGCTATTTGAGTATCAACCGGGTCCAGGTTATGTCAGGACAGGTTGGCGGTCCGGAGGTAGCGTTCACCGACGAGTCAGTCGAGGCGGACGCGGAGATTACCGCCTGGGCGTGGGACTTCGGGGACGGAGCGTCCTCCGAGGAGAGCGATCCAGTTCACACTTACGCCCAGCCGGGCACCTACACCGTGACCTTGACTGTGACCGATGCCGCGGGCGCCAGGGCTTCGTTAACACGGACACAGATCGTGACGGGGCCGGCGGCTCCAACGGTGACCTGGCCAAGCAGCGTGACTGAGGGTCAGACGACTTCGCTCAGGATCAGTGCCGACCGGCTGGCCTCGCTGCGGATTGATTGGGGTGACTCGTCCCACTCCGACGTGGCGGCGAGTTCGTTGGCCACGCCTGGGTCCGCCACGACGGTGAACCACGCCTACACCGACTCAGGCCAATACACGGTCACCATTACCGGGGTCGACGTCTATGGGCTGGCCGCTACCACCGTCGATGGGATCATAACAGTGGGCAACCGGGCCCCTTCGATCAGCGGAGTGTCCTCCCGCTACGAGCTGTTCATGCCTCAGCCGTGGAACCCTAATACGTCGGTTTCTGATGTGACCCCGGACCGCGCGTCGTTGACCTGCCAGTGGGACTACGGCGACGGTGACACCGCCAGCGGGCTCTGCTCTGATATCAGGAATTGGCAGGCGCACGCGTATTCGGTGGGCGTTTACACCGCCACCTTGACCGCCACGGATAAGGATGGCGGCGAAGCGCGGGCCTCGGCAACAGTCGACGTGAAGAGTTCGCATTACGTCAACCTCTACCCGATAGCTGGCACCGCCACGGATGACGCGGTGACCGTGAGAATCAAAGTCTGGTACTTGCCCAACTGGGAAGAGGCCGCGAATACTGAAGTGGAGATCGCCGTAGGCGGCACTACCTTGACCGTCACAACGGACGAGCACGGCGTGGCCGAGGCACGGATTCCCAGAGTGGCTGGTGCGGCGCCGACAGCCCGTGTGGTTGGCGACCCTGCCGCTGTCGACGGTTCGGATGTGAATGACCTTTCGGCCATCGGGCTGCCGCAAGGCGATTTCGTTTTCATGGTTGATGACTCCGGTTCCATGGCCGGGCCGATCGCAGCGGTGCGGAACAACATTGACTTCGTGGCCGATCGCTTGGGTGACTCTTTGGACTACCAGATCGGCGTGATGCCGCTCAACTACGCGAACTCCGGCCTGCGAATCTATTCCCCGGCTACCGACACTCTGGCCCAGGTGCACGCGGCCGTGGGCAAACTTAACACCAGCGGCGGCGGAGAACTGGGCCCGGACTCGATAGTTTCCGCTTTCGATTCGCGCATGGGGCTGCGTACCGAAGCGGCTAGCTGCCTGGTTCTCGTGGCGGACGAATCCACGCAGTGGCGCAACAGTACGGTTGACGAAGCCGCCCAGGCACTCGCCGATCACGGCTCGACCTTGTACGCGGTAGTGCCAGAGAAGGCTGTCGACGGCGGCTCGAACCAGCAGTACAAAGACTTGGCAATCAACTCTGGTGGAACGTGGTTCGACCTGAATGACTTCGTCAAGGACCCGCAACCTTTGTTAGACACCTTGACGGCGGAGTGCGTTGCCTTCGTGGCTGAGCGCCCCGACCTGTCTGTGACAGTCGACGACGGCTTGACCCAACTCGCGCGGGACTTGCCCGCGACCCACACTGTGACCGTCACGAACGACGGGTTAGAGGAAGCGACCGGAGTCCAGGCCACCTTGGATTTGGCCGGTCCACTAGCCAACATCTCGGTCAGCGGAGACGGTACCGCCAGCCAGAATCCCGGCGGCGGTGTGGCGGTCACTTGGCCTGAGTTCGCTTTGGCGGCCGGGGATTCGGTGAGTTTCACAGTGGCCTGGAGCCCGGCTGCCGCCGCATTGCCTGGGGACCTAGTCGAGGCGTTGGCCCGAGTCGGCGACGACGGCGCCAAGGGCGCCGACCTGTCACCGGCAAATAACGAAGCCCGCGATTCGACCGTCATTGTGGCTGTCCCCCAACAAGCCGTGTTGGTGGTCTACGTGGACAATGACGCGGCGCTCGCGGAGGTTGCTCCCGCACCCGGCGCCGCCGTCACCCTGGTTGGCGATCGCCTCACGCCGGTTGGGTTCACGGAGGCGGAAGCCCGTGCGGGCGTGCCGGACGGCTATGAGTTCGCGTCGCTGGACAATGTGGCGTTGTTCGATGACGATGACACGGCCGCTCAGACTATCACCGTCCATCTGACCCACCACCACACCGTGTCGGAGTTGATAGTGTCGCGAGTGATTGAATATGTCGGCGCTGGCTCGGCGACTCCTGAAACGATTGTCCAGGAAGTCGTCTGGATCGTAGACACTGACGACGTGACGGGTGAGACTGTCTACCGTTCGACCGAGGGTTATCCGGATGTTATCTCGCCTGAAGTCGACGGGCATGTAGTGTCTCAGCCGTTGGTGGAGGGTACGCCAGCCGTGGACGCGACCGCTGTGCCGCCGAGCGATTCCCGCGTCACCGTCATGTACCGACCGGTGGCGGACCGTGCCCCGAGCCTTTTCCCGGGCCCCTCCCCGAGCCTGTCCCCCAGCGCCTCGCCGAGTCCCGGATCGTCGACTCTGCCATTGACCGGACCTGTCGGCCTGACAGCGATCATGTTGGCAGGCTTGGCCTGCGGGCTGGTTGGCCTGGCGCTGCGGCGGGCCCGCGGGAGGGCATTCCGCTGAGGGCGCAGCGCGGGGTGAGGCTGAGTTGAGCTATTGGGCCTAAGATATGCGCATGGCCAATCCAATCTTCACCCACACTCCCGCCTTCAACGGCAGTAACCAGACCTCCCCTCAGCCCGGCTATCAGCAGTACGGACAGCCCGGTTCGCAGTACAGCCACCCTTACGGTCAAGGCAGCGGTTACGCCCCCCCGACCGCGGGTGAACTTAGCGCCATGTATGGCGCGCCAGCCGCCAGCCCCGTGCAGACCGGACGGCTCACTTACGATGACGTGCTCGTCAAGACGGTTGGTATGTTCGCGGTTCTCTTGGTTGGGGCGACAGTTGGCTGGCTGTTCGCTCCTATGTTCCCCGGCATGATCTTCATCGCCATGCTGGCAGGCATTGTCTTGGGGATCGTCAACTGGTTCAAGAAGCAGCCCAGCCCGGCACTTATAACGACCTATTCCGCTGTCGAGGGATTATTCATCGGCTGCATCTCCATGGTCTTCAACTCCATGTGGGATGGCATAGTGGTGCAGGCTGTGGTGGCCACCTTGGCGGTGTTCGGCGTCACTTTGGCTTTGTTCGCCAGCGGTAAAATCCGGGCCTCGGCCAAGGCCACGCGGATATTCCTGATCGCGTCAATCGGCTACGTGATCTTTAGCCTTATCAACCTGGGACTGATGTGGACCGGTGCCGTGAACGACCCTTGGGGTCTGCGCGGCTCCATCACGCTCATGGGTATTCCGCTGGGCGTGATCATCGGGATTGTGGCGGTACTCCTGGCCGCATACAGCTTAGTGATCGACTTTGACGCCATCCAGCGGGGGGTTCGAAATGGCGCGCCCGCCCGGTTCGCTTGGAAGGCCGCCTTCGCGCTGGTCTTCGACTTGGTCTGGCTCTACTTGGAGATCCTTCGGATTCTGGCCATCTTCCGCGACAACTAACCGCCAGTAGTGGCGCTTAGCTAGGTGGCCAGACTGACAAGCGGCCAGCCGCGTTCCAACTGGTGGGGCGCCTCCAGGCTGAGCGGCTTGGCTCACCGCTGGGGTCCGCTCCCGGCCACGGGCGGGCAGGGCCGGACTGAAGCGACGGGCCGGTCTGGACGGCATCGGGCATCTGGCCGGAAGGCTGGGCTGGGGTGGCGAAAACAGTGAGCGATGCCGTCAACGCGGCCAACTCCTGAGGGGTGGCCGAGCCGCGGACGATTGTCAATGCCGGTGTCATAGGGGCTCATTTCCGTGTTTCTTGGGCTGGGTGGCGGCGCGTTTGGAGGCGAGCGCGCGCAAGGCGGCCGTCACTTGGAAGCGGGTTTCGTGCGGCTGGATGACGGCGTCAAGGTAGCCGCGTTTGGCGGCCTCGTAGGGTCCGACCAGGGTTTCTTCGTATTCAGCGACGAGGCGCGCGCGTTCTGCGGCCAGCTGCTCGGGCCCCTCTTCGGCGGCGGCGGCCAGCGCCCGGCGGTGCAAAATGTTGACAGCGCCTTCAGCGCCCATCACCGCGATCTGGGCGGATGGCCAAGCCAGGTTGATGTCAGCACCAAGTTTCTTCGAGCCCATGACAATGTAGGCGCCGCCGTAAGCCTTCCGCGTGATGACAGTCACCAACGGCACAGTCGCTTCGGCGTAGGCATAGATCAGCTTGGCGCCCCGGCGAATGATCCCATTCCACTCCTGATCGGTGCCTGGCAGGAACCCTGGCACGTCGACAAAGGTCAGCACCGGGATGCCGAAAGCGTCACAAGTCCGCACAAACCGGGCGGCCTTCTCGGAGGCGGCGATATCTAAGGTCCCAGCCATCGCCAGAGGTTGATTGGCCACCACGCCAACGGAACGTCCCTCAATCCGCCCGAAGGCGGTTATCACGTTCGGCCCGTATTCGGCCTGGAGTTCTAGGTAATCAGCCTGGTCAAGGACTGCTACCAGGACGGCGTGCATGTCGTAGGGCTTGTTGTCATGGTCGGGAATGAGCTCGTCAAGGGCTAAGTCACTAGCGTCCGGCAACGGGTCCAAGAGCGCACCAGCGGCGTTGACGGCTGGCGCGTTTCGGCCGCCTGGAGGCTGGGCGTTGTAGAACCGCGGCTCATAGTAGGGCGGGTCAGTGAGGTTGTTCGACGGCAGATAGCTCAGCAGGTTCTTGACGAAATCGATGGCGTCGTATTCATCTTCGCCTGCGTAGTGGGCCACCCCCGACTTAGCGGTGTGCGTGTCGGCGCCGCCTAGTTCCTCGAAGCTGACGTCTTCTCCCAGCACCGTCTTAATCACATCTGGCCCGGTGATGAACATGTGGCTGGTGCCCTTGGCCATGACAATGAAGTCAGTCAACGCCGGGCTGTAAACAGCGCCCCCAGCCGATGGCCCCAGGATCAAGGAAATCTGCGGGATCACGCCGGAAGCCGCCACATTGCGGCGGAACATCTCCGCGAACTGGGTTAGACCGGCCACGCCCTCTTGGATCCGGGCGCCGCCGCCGTCGCTGATCCCAACCACCGGCACTCCCAGCCGCAGCGCTAAGTCTTGGACTTTGCCAATCTTGCCGCCGTGGGCTTCGCCTAACGATCCCCCGAAAACCGTGAAGTCCTGCGCGAACACGCACACCTGGCGCCCGTCCACGGTGCCGTAGCCGGTAATGACGCCATCGCCAGCGGTCTTCTTCTGGTCCAGACCGAACGCCTGCGACTGGTGTTCCACCAGGGCGTCCAACTCGACGAAAGATCCCTGGTCAAGGAGATAGGCGAGTCGTTCACGGGCCGTCAACCGACCCCGGCCATGCTGCTTGGCTTGGGCTTGTTCTTCTGGGAGGGTGGTAGCTTCAGCCATCCGTTGGCTGTGGGCGCGTAGTTGCTGGGCGGTCCTTCCCGGTGCGATCGCGCTGGTGGCCTGAGGCGGGGCGGGGGCCAGTGGTGATGAAATCGATGTGGTTGGTATGGTCGCGGTCAAATGAATTCCTCGGGTCAACTCGCCGGGCCGTTTT
>JAIRNM010000013.1 GCA_031258055.1 Bifidobacteriaceae bacterium | reverse complement strand
ACACATCGACTGGAAGTCCACCGCCAAGCGCCGGGCGTTGACCGTCCGCCAGTTCGACGACACCCGCCGCACCGAGATCGCACTCGGCCTGGCGACCGACACGGCGTCTTACGGAGGGTGGCAGGACTTCGAACTGGCTGTCAGCGTCTTCGCGTCCGTGGGTGTCAGGGCGCTGGGCGAGGGCCTGAAGCTGGGCGCCTTCGCGGATCGGGTGCTCAGTTGCCACACCTCATCAGCGCTGTTGGACGGATGCTGTTCACTTGAGCGATCCGCCATCGGCTCTGACATACCGCGGGTGGCGCGGTCGCTGGCCCGCGCAGCACCAGGAGCCACCCTGATCGTCTTGGTCGCGGGAGGAGGCGCTAGCCGGGCGATGATGCGCGCCGCAGCGGTGTCACTCCCCGCCGGTGCCCGGGTCCTAGCGGTCCATACCGTCCACGGCGCAGCCAGCGGCGTCAGCAGCACGGGCAACCTGGTCCATTTGACGGTCGGGTCACTGCGCGATCTGGCCCGCGTGGCGGCGGCGGCGGCTTCAATTGCCCGATAACCTAAAAAATGCGCACAAGGCCGAACCGCACCCCAGTCCTTCGGCGCGGACCCAAGCAACGCGAAACCCTGGGCGACCGCCAAGGTCCGGGCCGCCGCGCGATTCGGTCCCTTCACGTGATTCAATTAGCTCCGGGAACGGGGGCGGGGCCGGGCGTTTGGTCAGCCGCCGAGAGGCGTTAGCTGTGCTGGGATGGGCGCTGGCCACAGTCACGGCCCTGTCACCACTGATCCCGGTTTTTGGGTTAGGGCCCTGGGGACGGTCGGTCGCCGGAGGAGTCGGCGCCGCCGCAGCGGTAGCGATAATCGCTTCGGGCTGGCGCCCGGCCGCCTGGCTTGGACTCGCGGCTTTGGTTTACCTGGTGGCGAGCGCACCCGCAGCGCTTTCAACCACCGCTTGGCTCGGTGTGATGCCAACCCTCGAAACCATTCGACTAGCAGTGCGGGGATGGGTGAGCGTGTGGAAGGACGTGCTGACCGTCCCGACCCCGATTAGTGGCGGCGGCGCCTTCGGGCTGGCTCCGTTCGCCCTGGCGTATTTCAGCGTCCTAATCGCTTGGCGCCTAGCGCGCCTACGCCTGGCCGGGTCAACCGCAATCCTCGCACCGCTCGGAGCCTTGACAGTTGCCCTCGTTTTGGGCGATGACCGGCCGTTCAGCCCGGCGGCGATGGGCGCTTTAGGAGCGGCCACGGGTTTGGCCGCGCTGGCGGCGCGCTCAGGCGCCTTCCAGCCCCGCCGTTTCATAGCCTGCCTGGCGATGGCCGCCACCATGATCGGAGCCACCTTCGGCGGCTTGGCCCTCTTCCAGCGTTTCGGCGAAGAGCGGCTCGTCATTCGTGACCGCGTCGAAACACCGTTCGATCCGTCCAGTTTGCCGAGTCCACTCGGCGCCCACCGCCATTACGTCCGCGACTTGGCTGACACCTCGGTGATTGAGGTCGAAGGACTCCCCTCTGGTGTGGACATCCGACTCGCCGTCATGGACACCTTCGACGGGGTGGTTTGGTCCATGTCCGGCCCCGAAACCTCCGGATCTGGGGCTTTTGTCCGCCCGGCCGCAACCGATGACGCCACGGCAGACGGCGCTGACTTCGAGGTCCAGGTGTCCGCCGCCCACTTGGAAGGCGTCTGGCTCCCCACCTGCGGCAATCCGGTAGAGTTCGTCTTCGATCGGGGCCACGCCGCCTTAGCCGAAACACTCCGGGTCAACACTGCCACCGGTACGGCTTTGCTAATGGACGGCCTGCCGCCCACGCTCAGCTACACCCAACTAGGCGTGGCCCAAGTCCCGCCGAGCGAATCCGAGATCCTTATGGCCAGTGCGGCGACGGTGCCCCTACCCGAAGCCTCGCCCGTGCCGGATGCGGTCGCGTCAGCCGCCGTCGAGCTAACCGGCCAGGCCACCACCGCCGGCGAATTGGCATTCGCACTGGCCAGAGGACTGCGCGAGAACGGCTACTTTTCCGACGGTGCGGCCGTAACCGGACCTAACGTGTCGCTCGCTGGGCACGGATACGACAGGATCAAGGCCTTTCTTGAGGCTCCCCAGATGGTCGGCAACTCTGAACAGTACGCCTCCGCCATGGCTTTGATGGCGCGCAGCCTAGGCCTTAGTTCCCGCGTCGTACTCGGGTTCTCAGGGTCCGGAGTCGGCGACACGGCTGAGGCGAGAAGCGGACGGACTGTGTTCACGGGAGCCGACCTGGAAGCCTGGGTTGAAGTGTCGCTGGATCAATTGGGGTGGGTGACCTTCCACCCGACCCCGCCCAAGGATAAGACCGTCACCGAATCGGACCTGATGCAGCAGCAGGATCCCGAGCCGAATCGGCTTCAGCCGCCGCTCCCGAAGCCCGCTCAACCCGCCCCGCCGGACTTGGAGATCGGAGACGTCGACATTGGTGACTCAGACGAACAGGAGGATTCCCCCCCTTCATCCTGGCTGGGCTCCGCCATACTAGTGGCTGCCAGCGTTCTCGGCTCAATGCTGGTCCTGACCGCTCCGCTGGTGGTGATCTGGCTCATCAAGCGGCTGCGGCGGCGGCGCCGCAGCCGGGCGAGCCCGGCCACCGAGCGTATCCGCGCGGGATGGCGCGAGATCGTGGATGCGCTGACCGACCTGCGGTCATATCCTCCTCCTCGATCGACCCGGCTAGAGCAGGCCGCCGCCCTCGCCGAACGGTTCGACCCGGACACCCAGCTATCCTTGGTGGTGCTGGCCCGAGCCGCCGATGAAGCCCAATTCGCTCCGTTCGAGCAGTCCGATGTCGCGGCCGCAGCATACTGGGACATCTGGTATCAGACCGAACGTTCAATCTTGCGCCAGGTCGGTCCCAGAGCGCGGTGGCGGTTCAAGATCTCGAGTCGGTCGCTGCGCCGACGGGGTCGGCGCCGAGCCTAACGTAGGGAATGACCGCTCGGGATAAACCCTGTTGCCCGCCCCGTTCCAGATAGGCAGCCATCCGCCGCCCGAAGGTGTTGTTGGCCGTGAGGGCTGGGTGTCCGCTTTTACCTCATATACGAGTAGACTTCCCGTAATACCGGAAGTCAACTTCCAGCATTGCGGGAAGCAGTAGCGCGCGGGTGCGGTCCGGCGACCCGCCGCTGGGTGAGGGGGACAAGGCGAGTGGAGACACCTGGGAAGTACATTCCGCGCTTGGTGGACAAGGCTTTGGCCGCCCAAATGGAGGCTTTCGGAGCGGTCCTGGTCGAAGGGCCCAAGTGGTGCGGGAAGACTTGGACGGCTATGAGGCTGGCCCGCTCAGTCGCCTGGATCGCCGATCCCGCCGGAAACTACGCGATTCGCCGAATGGCGATAGCCGATCCGTACTCACTCTTCGAGGCTGACAAGCCAATACTGCTGGACGAATGGCAAGACGCGCCGGGAGTGTGGGACGCGGTGCGGTTGTCAGTTGACAGGGTTCCGGGCGCCGGGCAGTATCTCTTGACCGGATCGGCTACGCCGAAGGACTCGGCGACGTCTCATTCGGGCACCGGGCGCATCGCCCGGCTGCGGATGTGGCCCATGTCGTTGGCGGAAACAGGACTGTCCTCGGCGGCCGTGTCGCTCAGCGGCTTAATGAACGGGGACCATCCCAAAACGGCGCCTGGTGGATTGAGCGAACCAGCACTCATTGAGGCTATCCTGCGGGGCGGCTGGCCGGGAACCGTGGCGAGTTCATCCGCCCACGCCACGGCGCTGCCAAGGGCCTATCTGGAGTCGGTCGCCGAATCGGACGCCTCGCGGATCGACGGAATACGCCGCGATCCCGTTCGGATGCTCGCAGTGCTCCAGTCGCTGGCCAGAAACACGGCCACCGTGGTAAACAACTCAACCCTGGCGCGCGACATGGCGGGTTGGGATGCGGCGACGGCATCGACCAAGACGATCGCCGACTACCTGGACGTGCTTCGGCGCCTGAGCGTTCTGCGCGAGATCCCCGCCTGGTCAACGGCACTCCGTTCTCCGGTTCGGCTGCGCCGCCGTCCCAAGCGCATATTGGTTGACCCGTCGCTGGCGGCAGCCGGAATTGGGGCCACTGCGGACACGTTGAAAGCGGATCGGAAGACCTTGGGACTCCTCTTGGAGAACCTATGCCTGCGTGATCTGTCGGTCTACGCCCAAAACATCGGCGCGACCGTGTGGCATTACCGAGACGAGTCCGGGCTT
>JAIRNM010000383.1 GCA_031258055.1 Bifidobacteriaceae bacterium | reverse complement strand
CACCATGATCAGTGGCCTGGCTCTGTACTTCACGGCAGGGAGCGCCATTTTGCGGCACCTGGTCGATGACTACTTTCGGCGTTTGCGCCTAGGGCAGTCCGGCCATGCGGGCGAGCTGGCCGCTCTCGCCATTGTCTGCGATCTAACCGCCCATGCCATAGTGCTGTCGCTTTGGGGACCGACCGTGTTCAGAGCCGTTCTCATCCTCATCTCCTGCCTGTTCTTCCTCTATCCGCTCCATTTTCTGGTTGTGACGCTGTGGGGCCTGCAAGCGGAGGTTCGCGCCGCGGTCAGCGGCGAACTGCGTCTCAACACCGCCTTCTTCGCCAATGTGCCCCGCCGAGTGCGAAGCGCCGCCGAATACCGGCCAGTCACGGTGTGCGTGGCCGTCCACACTGAAGCGAACGAAGTCCTGTTCGCGACTATTCGCGGCGCCCAGCAAGCGGTTGCTGAATATCAGCGCACAACCGGGCAGCCGGCTAACCTGCTGGTCGCGGACGATGGTTTAGCCAAATGGTTGGGCGGGGCGGTGACCGCGGCTGGGATTGAGCGGGTGCTGGCCACCGCTGGGGCGCCGACACGGGCGGGTTCGCTCGTCGGTGCCGGTGCCGGTGCCGGTGCGGTAACGGGCACATGCTCTCTGACAGGGGCGGGTTCGCTGAGCGGCCAACCGACCGTGCAATTGGCCGACCCGCTCAGCGATCAGCCGACCGACCGCTCAGCGGTCAAACTGGCGGCTCAGCGCCTGGCTTTCTACCGGCGTCAAGGGATCGCCTTCGTCGCCCGGCCGCTGGCAGGACGACCAGGAAAATTCAAGAAGGCTGGCAATCTGAACTACACCAACGCGGTGGCTTGGCATTTGGCCAGCGGCGCCAGCGCTGAACAACTCTTCAGCCCCGGTGGTCCTTTCGCGGGCGGCTACGCCGAAGGCGAGATCGTGGTCCACGAACTGATCTGCCAACTGGACAAGGACTCAGGGATCGCTCCGGGGGTGCTCAGCGCCACCACACCCGAGTTCGCGGCTGATCGCTCGCTTGCCTTCACACAACACCAGACTGTCGCCGCGAACCCGCATGAGAACTATTTCACCTGGTTACAAGCCCGTTTCACGGGCCTGATCTACCAGGTGGCGGTCGCCGGAAAAGCTCTCCAAGGCTTGCAGGTACACATGATGGGGCATTCGCTGTTTATTCGCCGGGACTTCCTTGAGTCGATCGGCGGCTGGCCAACGAACAAGGTCTCCGAGGATTACGCCACCGCCCTGGCCGGATATGACGCTGGGTGGCACGGCAAGTACATCGCCTTCCCGGGCCTGGATTTCACCGAACAGGTCTGCGCTGGTTTCACGGAGGAGACCGGCAAGCAGACGCGCTACTGCTACGGCATGAGCGAAGTGGTGTTGATGCGCCGCCGCCAGCTCGCCTGGCCTATCCGGGTTGACCTCATCATCCACTATTTTTCCTACCTGAATCTGGCCGCCGCCCTGCCCCTGGTCCTGCTGGTTCTGGCCCTTCATCAGCTCTACTACCTCTTCGCCGGCTTGGTGGTGAACACTGTGATCTTCCTCGTCTTGCCGGTGATCCAAGTCCGCGCCCTCGGCCCTTCGCTCGGGTTCAAGGGCAGTGGCCAAGCTTTTGCCTTCTTCGCCCTGAACGCGCTCAGCTTCGTTGGGCACGCCTATTCAATGGCCAGTGGCCTGGTCGCCTTTATAGCGGACCGGCTTCGTGGCACTTATGAACCCTTCAACGCCACTAGCGTGGACCGCCTTGAGCATTCGTTTAGTGCCGGATTGACGCTGCTGCGCCGTTACGCCCGCCGCAACTGGCCCGCCCTGGTGATCTACCTAGCAATCGCGTTGGGCTGCGTCTCAGTCCTACGGGACCAGCCGCCACACATCATCCGGCCCTTACTGGTCGCCTTCGTGGCTGGCCATGTCATCGCGCCGGTGGTGCTCACCCCCCAACTGTTCGCCCGTTGGCTTCCCGACGGCCGCGCCCGCTCGGCTCGTCTCCTACCGGTTCCTTGGCCGCCGATGCCGTCGCTCGCCCCTTCCCTCGTCTCGCGCTCGCGTTGAGCCCGCCAAGAACGTTGCCCGCCGTGGAATCCGCCAATGCTAAAGGCAGGCGCCGGGCGGGTTTGAAGGGCAGCGCGGGCCGCATCCTTGCTCCTGGGCCTGTTGCCGCTAGAGTGGGCGGAGACCAAAGGTGGCCTCAACCAGCGGAAGGACGGATCGTGGACGACGTCAACGCTTTCCTCGGTCAGTACCGCCAGTCGCTCTTACACTCGGCGACCGAGTTCTGGCCGAATGAAGTGGCGGACCTCTACCGTCCTGACAGTTGCCTGAAGGATTCGCCCGACCGGCGCGTCTACCTGGTGACTGATCGACGCACCGGCGGCAAAGCGATCCTGCGGGTTCTGCGCCTGTCCAAAGACATGACCGCCGACCCGGAATACGGCATCCTTCTGCGTTTGAATCATCCCGGCATACCAAAGACCTACGGGCATTATGTGCATGCCGGTTGGAGTTACTTGGCGCGGCAGTATTTCGAGGGCGACCCACTGGACCGGGCCGTCGCCGGGATCGCGATGTCTACGCCACAAATCTACGATTTGTGCCGCCAGCTATGCGGCTTGCTGGGCTATCTCCATTCGCAGAACCCGCCCGTGATCCACCGCGATGTCAAACCGGAAAACATTATTGTCCGCCCGGACGGCACGCTGGGGCTGACCGATTTTGGAATAGCCCGCGTCTACAAGAAGGGGTCGGACTCAGACACCCATTACGCCGGGACGTTCCCTTACGCCCCGCCGGAACAATGGGGCTACGCCCAGTCCTCGCCCCAAACCGACATCCACGCCCTCGGAATGGTCTTGATTTACTTGGTGACCGGAGAGCCCGATCGCCGCGACCTGGACCGTCGAATCAAAGACCCGCAGTTGCGGGGTTTGATTGAGCGCTGCATCGACATGGACCCGAAGCGCCGTTTCCAAAATGTCCAGGAGGTTGTGAAACGAATCGATTCGGTAAAGACGCGGCGGCTGCGGCGGGTCGGGGTAATCGCGGGCGCGGTGGTCGTCGTGATGCTGGCCGCGATCGGCCTCTGGCGCTTCAACTGGGCCGATGGCGCCGCTGGTGGTCCTAAGTCTGGCGCTGCGCCGCAAATCGAGCGAACCAGTGCTGGCTCGCCAGACCCGACTGACGAGGCGTCCCAGGGCGTGGCCAGCGGACCGGCTCTATTCGACTCCGAGCTAGTCGGAAACCTGAGCGGAAACATCTCCAACGGCGGCATAGCGGTGGAAGGCGACGGCGTGATCTACCTCGCAACGAGCGACGCCATCTACGAACTAAATCCGGACGGTACTGAGCGTGGACTGCTGATAACGGCGAAGGACCCACGCGCTCTGAATTTCTGGCGGGGCAAGCTCTACTACTCCTCTCCTGATAGCGGATACACGCGTTACGACCCGGTAACCGATGAGTACTCCCCCTTGATCGAAGACGACCCCTGGTGGGTCTACATCGAGGACGAACAGTTGTATATGGCGAACATTTGGGACGGACCAAGAACGGAGCTGTTCGTCAGTAACGCGGAGGGGTCGAATGAGCGGCAAATCACGTCTGAGACGGCCTCGATTTTCCTGGTCTACCAAGGCTATTTCTACTTCGCGAATGAGAACGACGGCGGCCGGCTCTACCGGATGAACTTGGAAACCGGCGCCGCGAAAATGATCTACGACACTAACGTGTTTTGGCTGTCGGCCTACGACACCCACCTGTACTTCACCGAGGGATCGACCGAGGTCGGATCACTTTGGATGGCGAATTTGGACGGCTCCGAAGCCCGGCGAGTGACCACGCCGCTTGCCTACACACCACTTCGGACTGCGGAACACCTTTTCTACCGCAATTTCCTGGACGAGTTGGTGCGTGTCCCACCCGAAGGCGGCCAGGAAACAGTGTTGACTCAGAACAAGGCGGGCAAGTTCTGCGTGGCTGGCGACTGGGTGTTCTACCGCAACGAAGACGATGACAGTGCGACCTGGATGGTCCGAACCGACGGCACCGATGACCACCGCTTCGAGCCCAAAGCCACTCCAGTCGCTGATTAACCACCAGCCCGTGAGCCACAGGGACATACTCGGTGGCTCACCCGATCATCCCAGGGGCCGTGGAGGGGCCCCTCATACGAGGATGACACGGGGTTGGTTCGCGCAGGATGACTTAAGCGGCGCGATCCGCCTCGGGTCTACGGTCTGGCTGAGTGCCAATGGCGCTGGACGCGGGCGGGCCAGAAGGGACCCTCGTAGATGAAGGCGGTGTAGGCCTGGACGGCGTTCGCGCCCGCCGCTAAGTAGGCGGCTATGTCCCCGGCGCAGGAAATTCCACCCACACCGATCACGGTCTTACCCGGTCCGAGCCGCTCCCGCAGCCGCTCAACCACCGCCAGTCCGCGGGCACGCAGCGGTGGCCCGGACAGGCCGCCCGCTCCCAAATGATGGGCGGTGGTCGTATTCACCGCCACGACGCCAGCCAAATCCAACTCGGTGACTAGGTCGGCGACGGCATCGACGGCTGAGTCAGGCAGATCGGGCGCGATCTTGACCAGCAGCGGCAGGTCGGGCGCGCGGTTGGCCTTGGCCAGAGACTGGGCGGCACCCCGGCGGGCGGCCTTGAGGATGGGCCGCAGAGCGTCGACGGCCTGCAAATCACGCAGTCCGGGCGTGTTCGGTGATGACACATTGACGACTAGGTAGTCAGCGTAGCGGGCCAGCCGCCGAGCGGACACCAGGTAGTCCTCCGGGGCGTCGGCTGGATCAGTCACCTTAGACTTGCCAATGTTCACTCCCACGACGTACTCCCAGCCGCCTGGGGTTTTCCTGAGCTGCCGCAAAGACCGCGCGATCGCGGCCGAACCGGCGTTGTTGAAGCCCATCGCATTACGGAGAGCGCGCTGGTCAACCAGCCGCCAAAGCCGTGGGCGCGGGTTGCCGGGCTGGGGGAACCGCGTCACGGTGCCGATTTCGACAAAGCTGAACCCGAGGGCGGTCAGGCCCGGCACAGCCGCGGCTTCCTTGTCGAAGCCCGCCGCCAAGCCCAGCGGCCCGGCCAGACGCCGCCCAAACAGCTCAACTGTACGGGCGTCGTCCCGCCCGCGCGGTACCGTCCCTCCGACCAGGCGGGTGACTAGACGCAGCGCGGGCCGCAGCCGTCCCATCAGGCTGATCCAGCCAAGCGCCATCAGATGGGCCCGCTCGGGGTCCAGACGCCGGAAAATCAGGTTGAAAACCAGCCGGTACACGGTCCCCCAGCCTACCTGTCGTACTATCTCAGGGTGAGCAATCTGACCGTAACCAGCACCGATATCCGTTCCCTTGACGCGTCCATCGTCTTAACGGGCGCCCGCCCGGGCGAGGGAATACCGGGTTTAGCTTCAGCCGAGCTGCTGACCAGCCTTGGTTTCAAGGGCGAGACAGGCGAATTGCTGCGTCTACCCACCCGCGCCCTGGACGGGCATTTCGCCGCCCCGGTCGTGGCCGTAGCCGGTCTGGGCCAGGCGGACACGCACGAGTCTTGGCGCCAGGCCGTCGGTGCCGCCCTTCGACAGTTAGGTGACGCGCCCAAAGTCGTATTGGTGGTCGATGCCGTGTCCGCCCCCGCCCAGCCAGAAGACCGCTCCCGCTTGGCCGCAGTCATGGAGGGCGCCCTGCTGGGAGCGGCCGATGCCGTCGAACTGGTTCTGTCTCTGCC